>JABGRQ010000042.1 GCA_018648225.1 Chloroflexota bacterium | reverse complement strand
GTGGTTGAGTCCCGGTGGGCTCCCCGGTCTTCAAAATCGGTGGCGGGTCGCGTTGCGGGCCGCGGTGGGTTCGACTCCCATCCATTCCCGCCTATCCTTATGAATTCTCTAAACGAAACAGAATCCCCAACACACGAAGTGCTTTTCATCCGTCTGGTGGAGCGCGTCCTGCGCATTGACGACACCACCTGGGGCAGTTCCAAGCAAGGGTATCTGGCGCGATTTCGCGGCCAGTTGCTGATCGATTCCGTAGACGCTTTCGAACAGCTTGCCCAAGCCTTGAAGCCCAAAAATATCACGCCCATCTTTCGCGATGAGGATGATAAACATGTGATCTACCTCATGGATGGGGTTGCCAACGCCAAAAAATCCAATCCGTGGGTCAACCTGGGGCTATTCTTGCTGACTGTGGTGAGTGTTCTCATTGCCGGAACGCTTTATGGGTATGAGGGGCCAGTTTCAGATGATCCCCTCATCCTGATGAAGCACATTTTTAGCAATCTGTTGAGCGGCGTTCCATTTGCCGCCAGTATGCTGGGCATCTTGCTGGCGCACGAATTCGGTCACTATCTGGCCGCACGCTATCACAAAACGAATGTCACTTTGCCCTATTTTATTCCCTTCCCGCTGAGTCTCTTCGGCACCATGGGAGCTTTCATCCAACTGAAAGAACCGCCCCGGAACAAGCGTATTTTGCTCGATATTGGCATCGCCGGGCCATTAGCCGGACTTGTCGTAGCCGTACCGATCCTCATGTATGGCCTGTTCACATCTGAAGTACATCCCTTGCCCGCCCAGTTCCCTGAAGGAATGCTGTTGGAAGGCAATTCGCTTCTTTACCTTTTGGCAAAATTCGCAGCTACCGGTTTATGGCTGCCAGAACCGGCCAGTTTTGGGGCGTTGCACCCCATCATCTATTGGATTCGCTACTTCTTCACCGGCTACCCATCCCCACTTGGCGGCACCGACATCCTGCTCAATGATTATGCCTGGGCTGGTTGGGCAGGTTTGCTGGTGACAGCGTTGAATTTAATCCCCGCCGGACAGTTAGACGGCGGCCATCTCATTTATGTGCTATTTGGCAAACGCGCCACTCGCCTGCTGCCATATATTCTCGGCACGCTGCTGCTCCTGGGGCTAATCTGGCAAGGGTGGTGGCTTTGGGCGGTACTGATCTTTATTCTTGGCCGCGTCCATGCCGAACCCTTGGACCAAATCACCCCGCTTGACCCGCGTCGCAAATCTTTGGCCGTGCTTGGATTAATTATTTTTGTGCTCGTATTCGCGCCGATTCCGCTCATGACGGGTTTCGGTGGATAAGCATTCTGGGCAAAGATCTGCCGAAGCGGCTGAACGAAAACCCAACCCCGCGCACCTATGACAACCCTCTGCCTTTATCACAACGATGCCGATGGCCGCGCTTCAGCCGCCATTGTGCGTAAAGCCCTTGGCCCCAATATTATTCTCTGCGAGATGAAATACGGCGACTCGCTGCCGCTGGAAGAAATACTGGTTGCCAAACATATTGTGATCGTCGATTTTTCGCTGCCGCGCGAAGATATGGAGCGATTGGCAAATTACCATCAAATCTGCTGGATCGATCACCACAAAACCGCCATACAGGAGTTGGCCGACATCAGCGCCGAATGGCCGGGGACACGCAATACCGATGATGCCGCCTGCGTGCTAACCTGGAAATACTACTTCCCCGACCAAGCGATTCCCCAGGCAATTCTGCTCATCGGAGACCGCGACATTTGGCGTTGGGCGCACCCCGATACAGGTCCTTTCAACGAAGGGCTTTTCCAACTCAACACCAATCCTCATAATGACCGCCTGTGGAATATGCTGCTTACGGACGACTCGGCGCTAGTCGAAGAGATCACACAGCATGGCAGTATCCTGCGCGAGGCGCGCCTGCGCGGGATACAGGGTTCCACATCGCGTTATGGCTTCCCGGTCACTTTCGAGGGCTGCCGCACGCTGGCGATCAACCAACGCGGTTCTGGCGATCTTGGGGAACATATTCGCAACCACGGCTACGAAATCGCCTATTGCTATATCGACAGTTTTCTGGATGGCGAATTATTCACCTTCGTTTCGCTTTACTCCAAAGAAGTCGATGTCGCTGACATCGCGCAACGCTTTGGCGGCGGGGGCCATGCCGGAGCGGCGGGCTTCCACTTCAGACGCGGCAACAGCCCCTTTCCGCCTGACGCAAAAATTGCCTATACATGAGACAAAACGCCACCTTTGGGCTGAAGTATCCCCGCAACCAGATTATGCGAGGGATTTTGCGAGTTTTGGGGCGAGTAATCTTCTCCATTTTCTTCCGCATTGAAATTTCTGGCAAAGAGAACTTCCCAAAATCAGGGCCGGTGATTCTGGTGGGCAATCATAACGCCGCCATTGAAGGCGCGCTGATGGTTCTTTACACCCCCTGGCAGGTGGAAATGCTCGGCGCGGGGGATATTCCTCAAGAAACCATCACCGAAATTCTCGAAGCGCTCTATTTGTATATCCCAATCCGCCGCGGGCATATAGACCGTAACGCGCTGCAAAAAGCATTGGATGTGCTGCGCCAGGGCGGGATGCTCGGAATCTTCCCCGAAGGTGGGGTGTGGAATCCGGGGAAGATGCGCCCCCAAACCGGCGTATCCTGGCTTAGCTATCGCTCACAAGCGCCCATCCTCCCAATAGCGTTTAGCGGAACGATGGGCGCGCTCGATGCAGCGCTAAAATTCAGACGCCCCAGGCTAACCATCCACATTGGCGAAACCATCCCGGCGGCGAAATTACCCAACGATCAGCCGCGCAAAGCTTATTTTGAGCAATATGCTGAGGATGTGCTCTCACAAGTGCGGGCGCTGCTCCCTGACGATGATCCCGCCCGCAGTACAAAAATTTGCGATGAACACTTTTCGCTAGAACTTACCACCGATGGAACAGAAATACCGGCACAGCTTCAGATTTCACAAGGTGAGGCACTTGCTAAACTTCTTCATCGTCCATTGATCCTCACGATCTTCAGTTTTAACCTGGGCTTGCCCACCGGGGCGCTGGAGCAACTTGACCAGCAACCCACCGCGAGCGAGATCCGCCGCGCCGTGGCGCATATCCTGGCCGCGCTCGAAGGCGAATATCCCTATCTGCTAACGTATCGTTTCGGCCCCAAAAAATCCGAAGCCATGCTGACCGGGCTGAAAGAGTTGCTAAGTCTGGCGCAATGGGCGGAGGACAATGCGCTCGAACTACGGATGACACCCATCTGGCGTTATACAGATGCAACCACGGGGGAAGAAATTACGCACAGCCATCAAACACAACTCGCTGGCTGGATGTAAGAAAAACACGCGTAAGTAAGAGCTTTGTTACCAAAACCGTCCATTGGATATAGGTTTATTCGTATCCCCAATGGAGGTTAATATGTCCCGCATCTTAATAGTATTTTCTTTGCTTCTCGTAGGTGCTGCGCTGGCCGCATGCAGCCCGGCCCTGGCTCAGGCCGAAATTCCTCAAGATTCAATAGAAGCGATATCCCCAACGGCTACCCCCTTGAGCGACTCAGCTCAGAATACACAGGCGTGTGACGATCCTTTCGATGGAGCAACGCCTGCGTTCAACACATCCCATTGGAGTACCGATTTTTGTCAGCATAGCATTGACTACAACGAAATTTTTTCCGGTGGGCCGCCTCCTGATGGCATTCCGCCGATTGACGCGCCGCGCTTCGAGGAAATTGCTTCCGCCGATAGCTGGCTCGAAAACCGCGAGCCGGTGATTGCCCTCATACTGAATGGAGAGGCGCGGGCCTATCCGCTACAGATTATGACCTGGCATGAAATCGTCAACGACGAAATCGCCGGATTGCCGGTAACGGTTACATTTTGCCCCTTATGCAATACCGCGTTAGTTTTTGAGCGTCCGGAAATTGATGGCGAAATCCTTACCTTTGGAACTTCAGGGAACCTGCGCAACAGCGATCTGGTGATGTACGACCGTCAAACCCAAAGCTGGTGGCAGCAATTTAGTGGCGAAGCGATTGTCGGGGAACTCACCGGCAGCCGACTGACTCCAATTCCCGCAACCATCATCGCCTGGGAAGATTTCAAGGCTGCATATCCGCAGGGACAGATACTCTCGCAGGATACCGGCTTCAGCCGATCTTATGGGCAAAACCCCTATGTGGGGTACGACAATGTTTCAGCATATCCTTTCCTGTTCACTGGTGAAGTTGATGACCAGCTACGCCCCATGGAACGCGTTGTGGGTATCTGGCTGGAAAGCGGTGAAGCTGTAGCGTATCCCTATTTGCGCATCCGCGAAGAACTCGTTATCAACGATAAGCTGGGCGAACTCCCCCTGGTCGTGTTCTGGAAAGCGGGCACCGCCTCAGCGCTCGATACAGCCACCATCGCCGAAGGCAACGACATCGGCTCTACGGGTGTATTCAATGCCGAACTGGAAGGCGAATTACTCGCCTTCAGCGCCAATGCAGACGGCACTTTCACAGACGGCAACACCAACTCCACCTGGGATATTTTCGGGCAGGCCATCGACGGGCCTCACTCCGGGAAAAGCCTTCAAGCTATCAGCCATCATGATACATTCTGGTTTGCATGGGCGGCCTTTGTGCCCGGCGAAACCTTGCGCTCGCTTGAGAATTAAAAATAGCTCTTTGGAAACTGCCGTGAGAAACTGTAGTAGTCAATAGCAACCTGAATAAAAAATCACGCTGATTTGATACGGAAGCCAGAAACACGGAGAAATAGACTGCGTTTCTGGCTTCCTAATAAGTAATAGTGTCATGCTATAATTCCAGGCGTCGGGTTCCTTCCGAAGAATCACCAGGAGATAAACAACCCTATGCCTGAACGAACCAACGCCGAATGGCTCGCCGATTTACGCGGGCCAGAAAACCAGCAAGCCATCGCCGATCTGCGCGTCCTGCTTATACGCGGGCTTTCGTACTCGCTCTCTACGCGGCTGCGCGGCGATATTGATACCCTGGTTGAAGATTTTGCTCAAGAAGCCTTGCTCAAAATTCTCAATAATTTAGATACATTCCGCGGCGAAAGCAAACTGACCACCTGGGCGCAGAAAATCGCTGTGCGAGTGGCTTATTCAGAGTTGCGCCGCAAACGCTGGCAAGATATTTCCATACAAGATTTATACCCCGAAGACAGCGGTATCGATTTCACCCCAGCCGCGCTCACCGACCCCAAAGCCAACCCCGAAATGAGCGTAACCCAGCACAATATTCTCGAAATGGTTTTGCGCCTCATCCAGGAAAAGCTCACCGACAAACAGCGTCAGGCAATGATGGTCGTCATGTCGGGTGGGATGCCGCTCGAAGAAGCCGCCCGGCAAATGGGCACGAACCGCAACGCGCTGTACAAACTCATTCATGATGCCCGTAAACGGCTAAAAGCAGAAATCGAAGCCGAGGGCCTCAGCACCGATGATTTATTAGCTGCTTTTGGTAGCATGTAAGAACCCGCCGACCTGTTACGTCGGAACAACGGAGAGCAAGTATGGAACTAAAACTCGATGTACTCAAAATGATGGTTCGCTCCATCGCTACGACCGCCCCGCATGAAATCGGCTGCGATGAGTGTTTCAGCGAAATCGATACATTTGTCGAACTCGAATTACAAGGCAAAAACGCCGCGGAAGCGCTGCCGCTGGTGCAGGCCCACCTTGGCCGGTGCATGAATTGCCGTGAAGAATACGAAGCGCTGCTTGACGCCATCAAAGCCTGCCAATGACCTCGATCCCAGCCATCACCACCCAGCAAATGATTGAGGTAGATCGCCTGATGATTGAAGAATATGGCATCGAACTCAAGCAGATGATGGAAAACGCCGGACGGAATCTGGCCGCTCTGGCGCGGACGCGTTTTCTGGGGGGAGATCCGCGCGGGACCTCGGTGGTGGTGCTGGCGGGCAGCGGCGGTAATGGCGGAGGCGGACTGGCCGCCGCGCGCCGTTTGCACAATTGGGGCGCGCATATAACCGTACATTTATCGCGCCCCGCGGCGGAATACCACGGCGTACCCGCCAAGCAACTTGCCATTCTGCAAAAAATAGGTGTCGGAATTATAGAACCTGCGGAGGATACCCCACTCCCCGCGGCAGATTTGATTATTGATGCGCTGATTGGCTACAGCCTCAACGGAGCGCCGCGCGGCGCAGCCGCACGCTTGATCGAACAGGCTAACGCCCAGAGCGCGCCCATCCTTTGCCTGGATACCCCCTCGGGCCTGGACTCGACCTCCGGAGAGTTGTATCCACCCTATATCAAAGCCGCTGCCACGCTGACTTTGGCGCTTCCCAAAATCGGCCTGCTCGCGCCACAGGCGCGTTCTGCCGTCGGGAAAATCTATCTTGCCGATATTAGCGTGCCGCCACAACTTTACTCACATCTTGGATTGGAAGTGGGCGCGATTTTTGCCCAGGCAGAAATTCTCCTCCTATAGCAAAAAGACCCGATCGGGTCTTTTTTATTTCTCGCTCGTTTTGGTCTCGCTGCTTTTCTCGGAAACTGTTTCTTTTTTGGTGTTTTCGCTGTCTCCGCTGTTACCGCTGCTTTCGGAACTATTGCCATCGCCTTCTGATTTAGATTTGGCGTTGGTCATCCCCGAAGCCGAGCGGTTATCGGTGGCGTAAAAACCAGAGCCTTTAAAGACAATGCCCACTGGTAAATAAACTTTACGCAGCGCTTCTTCTTCGCATTCCGGGCATATTTTCAGGGGGTCGTCGGAAAATTTTTGGCGACGATCAAATTGAACGCCGCAATTCTCACAACGATAGGTATAAGTTGGCATAACAAACGCACCTCAATAGATTTACTTCAAAGCAGGGCGATTATAGCGCGCCTGAGGGGCGTTGGCAAGATGGCATCCGGGAACTCTTATACATTATTTACACGCCGCCGATTACGCCAAAAACGACAAAACCGCCTGATTAAACACTTCGGGATGTTCAACCGGAGTGGCGTGACGCGAATCTTCGATCACCAGTAATTGCGAGTGCGGCATCAGGGGAATATAAGCTGTTTTATCATCCACAAACGAGTAATCCTGATCGGCGGCGATCACCAACACGGGCATCGTCAACGCGGATAATTTCTTTACAACGCTCCAGCCAACAATAGCGCGCATCGAGGCCAAATAGGCTTTGGGATCATTTTCAGCCCATCGCTGCACGAAAACTTGGCGCAGTTCTTCTTGCTCGGGTTTGATGAAAAGGCGTTCGCTCAACACCTGGCCCATTTTGCGCATTCCAACCAGGCGCACGATCATCTCGCGTTGCCAAATCGTCAGGTGATCTTTGAAAGTACGCACGGGCAATTCGGGGTTACAGTTGACGACAATCAGCGATTTGACCATTTCGGGATGATCGACAGCCAGTTGATAGGCAATCATCCCGCCCATTGAAATACCCATCACATGCGCGGGCGCTATATCCAGCGCCTGCATCAGTGGAACAATATCATCCGAAAATATTGGTACGCTGTACGGTCCCGGCGGTTTGTCAGATTGACCATGTCCGCGCACATCGCAAGTGATGACCTGATAATGCTCGGCAAAGACTGGCACTTGATACTCCCAATCGCGCGAACTTGACCCCAATCCGTGGATTAACAGCAGCGGCTCCCCTGTGCCGGTAATCTCGTAGAATATTTCAATATCGTTCAAAGTAATTTTTGGCATGAAAATAGCCTCACTTTCTGTGACAATGCGCCAAAATAATATCCACCGGCAGTCCAAACATGGACATCTCGGTCAGGCTCTCAATCTGGAAGCCTGCTGCCTCGAGCGCGTTCGCCACATATATGGGGCGGCAATCAGCATATTGCGTAAATTGCTCGTGCGCCCACTCATAAAGCCGGATCATCCAATTGGTCTGCGTTTTTTTCGCCATCGCCACAACACTGATGCGCCCATCCGGACGCAGCACACGCTGGCACTCGTGCAATACCAACGGAATTTCGGGCGTATCAAATAATTCGAGGGTGAAGCTCATATAGATTGCCGTGAAGTGATTATCTGCAAAGGGTAGCGTTACGGCATCCCCGAGCTTCAATTCCGTGCGGTTAGCCAACCCGACTTTTTTGAGTTTGGCCTGCGCTACGCCCAGCATCCCCGCGGAAAGATCGATACCAAAAACCTTACCAGATACGCCCACAACATGTGCCAATGGGACAAGGCATGCTCCAGTGCCAAAGCCAATTTCCAGCACCGTTTCACCTTCAACAACAGCTAATTTTTGCAAGCCCAGCTCTTTGTATTTACGCTCCGACAATCCTGCCAGCACATCGTACCAACGACTCAATTTATCGTAACTGGCTTTGGCAACTTCTTTCGAGCGCAGTACCCGGCTCACAGGGATTTTGGGCTGTGCATCTTTTTCCTGCATTTCTGGATTCCTCATAATTTTTTCAGAATACGATCCTTCAAAGCCTGATATTGGGCTACGTCCACCAGGCCGCCCCCTTGCGCCATCTGCGCGCTGCCCCCGCCGCGCCCGCCGACGGGCTGCAATAATTCCTTGAGCAAATCCCCGGCCCTGATTGTTTTTACATCATCCGCACAGGCCACCAGCAGGGCAAATTTTTCACTCTGCCATGTCGCTAAAATCGAAACAACGCCCGCCTCGGTGCGCAATGCTTTTGTCATAATTTGCAACTCGCTGGTTGGACGCTCGTCGAAGGTGGCAACCACCCAGCGAATGCCATCACGCAATTGCGCGCCCCGCAGCAATCGTTCGGCCTCCATCGAAAGCATCTCGTCTTTGAGGTCAACAAGTTCTTTTTGGGTTGATTTTAAAGTATCAGATTGACGTGCAAAAAACTCCGGAAGTTCCGCATAGTGGGTGCTGGATTGCTCGGCCAAACTATCGACCACGCCCTGCACTTCCTGAAAATACGACAGAGCTTGAATTCCGGCTACAAAATGCACTCGGTTTTTCTGATTTTGGCGCTCAGTTTTGACGATTTTGAGCATCCCGATCATGCCGATGGATGGGCAATGTGTCGCGCCGCAGGCGGAATAATCGAAAGCGTCGATTTCGACCACGCGGACTTCGCCATCGACTTTGGGCGGGCGGCGGAAGGGCACGCTCTGGCGCTGATCTTGTTCTACGAAGTAGGTTTTCACCCCGAGGTTGGTGAATATTTTTTCGTGGGCCAGATTCTCGACGGAAATAATTTGCTCGAGGGTGAGGGGTCTATCGGGTAAGTCAATCGTCGAGGGTGTATCGCCGTGGATACTCGATGAAAGCGTCTCCAGGCCATAAAGTTGATAAAAGCAGGCCGAAAGCAGATGCTGGGCGGTGTGATGCTGCATGTGTCGCTGGCGGCGCTCTGGATTGATCTCGGCGTGGATGCTCCCTGGAGCAAGTTCGCGCTCCACGACATGCACCACCTGCGAGGTAGCCCCGTCGCGCCACACATCGAGTACGCGCGCTTCTCCCAGTAAACCTGTGTCATGTGCCTGCCCCCCACCCGTCGGGTAGAAATACGTCTGATCCAGAATGACTCCCCAGCGATCTGCCCCCAGGTCGCGCGTCTCAACGATTTGGGCGTCAAATTCCAGTTTCAGCGGATCATCAAAGTAGGCGTATTGTGGGCGGCTCATGAGCTGATTTTCTCCAATGGACATTTACAAGCGATGCCATCGCCAGTGTTTTTCGGCCAACAATTATTTGCGGAAATGCACGCGGATTGCTCAATTGTGCCTATGCGCAGCTTATTAGGAAATTCAGGGTCGTTAATCAATGGTCGACAAATGGAAATAAAATCAATCATGCCGCTGTGCAGGGTTTGCTGCATCACGCCGAGTGAGCGAAAACCGCCCACAAGGATCAGCGGCAGGTTGGTAAGCGGGCGTGCGGCGCGGGCAAAAGGTAAAAAATAGGCTTCATCAGCGGGCTTGCGAATGCCCTTGCTGCGAGGCAATTTCTTGCCGCCCAAACCGCTGCTGATCTCGATACCGTCGATGCCCATTTCGGCCAACTGCGCGACAACCTGCGCGCCTTCGGCAAGCGCAAGACCGCCCTCGATGCCGTCCATCATGCCCAACTTGATCAACACAGGGTATTCAGGCCCTACCTGTGCCCGAATAGCAAAGGTTACGGCGCTCAGAAAACACAAGCGATTCTGAAAGCTGCCGCCCCATTTATCGCTGCGCTGATTGATATATGACGATAAAAACTGGCTGACCAGATAGCCATGCGCGCCATGAATTTGCACACCATCGAACCCGGCCTGCTGGGCACGCCGGGCAGCCTGAGCAAAGGCATCGACCAGCGTCTCAATTTCAATGGCCGTCATGGCGCGCGCGGGGGTTTCAATATAAGGTGGGGATACGTCGGATGGGGCAATTTTCTCGCTCAGTTCGGGCGCGTTGCTGTGCATCCCGGCGTGATTGATCTGCGCAACAATCTTCCCATCGGCAGAATGAACAGCATCGGTGAGTGACTTCAGATCGGGGATCAGTTCATCGGCATAAATGCCGGTCATTTCGGCATGCGCTCTGCCGGTGGGATGCACATATAAATGCCCCGAGATGATCAGGCCCACCCCGCCGCGCGCAAGGCGTTCCAGTAATCCGACAAGCTGAGGCAAAGGTTTCCCCTGCGCATCAGCCATGCGTTCAGCGGTCGCTGAACGCACCAGGCGATTTTTTAATTCCAGTTTACCGATGGTAGCAGGTGTAAAGAGCATGAATCTCCTAACCGATGATGGATTGACATTGTTATAATTTTAACCCATTTTGGGCAAGTGTCTCATTTCCAGCTAATCTGCAGCATAGGCATAAACATGATAGAATCGCTGCGAATTTTAAAATTAAGGTTTTTTAGCACATCGTTCGAAAATAACGAAAACCCAGCAAAGAATTTCAACGCAGGCTAACGCGAATATTCAGGAGTCAATCATGCGACGAATACTTCAAGGATTATTGATTATACTGGCGCTTTTCAGCGTCGGATTTTTGGCAACCCAACCAGCCGCGGCACAGGAAGATGGGGTTGTCCACGCGGTTTTATTCTATTCTCCCACCTGCCCACACTGCCACGAAGTTATTAATAACGTGCTGCCCCCGCTTTTGCAGGAGTATGGCGACGCTCTTCAGATCATCGGAATCAATACGACAACGATTGAAGGACAAGAGCTTTATCAGGCGGCTATTGACAACTTCCAGATCAGCGAAGAACGTCAGGGCGTCCCGACGCTGATAGTCGGCGAAACCATATTGGTCGGTTCAGGCGAAATCCCCGAACAGTTTCCCGGTATCATCGAGCAGGGATTAGCTGAAGGCGGCATCGCCTGGCCTGCAATCCCCGGCCTGGAAGACAGCATCGCCCGCGGCGCAGCACAGGCCACGGCACAGACATCACAGGCAGGCAACACATCTGCGGCAACTAGCAGCAGCGCTCCTGAACAGAATCAGACCTCAGGCTGGGTAGAGAAGTTCCAGCGTGACGTGGTAGGCAATTCCGCCGCGGTGCTGGTTCTTCTGGCGATGATCGTCAGTGTTATCTTGGTTTGGATCCGCATCAGCCGCCCGCTCGAGGCGATTCCGGCCTGGATACAGTGGGCAGTTCCTGCGCTCTCGGTGGTGGGTCTGTTGGTGGCGGGATATATGACCTACGCGGAGGTTTCCCACGCCGAGGTGGTCTGCGGTCCCGTAGGCGATTGCAATACCGTGCAACAAAGCCCTTATGCCATGTTATACGGCGTACTTCCGGTTGGCGTCCTCGG
This sequence comes from Chloroflexota bacterium, assembly GCA_018648225.1. Taxonomy (NCBI): domain Bacteria; kingdom Bacillati; phylum Chloroflexota; species Chloroflexota bacterium. The sequence continues at coordinate 11,701 of JABGRQ010000042.1, read as the reverse complement.
TCTGATCGGCTATGCCGCTATCCTCAGCGCCTGGGCATTGCAGTATTATGGCCCCCAAGCCTGGCGTACTGTTGCCAGCTATGCAGTCTGGGGTTTCGCGCTCTTTGGCACGGTCTTCTCCATTTACCTGACGTTTTTAGAACCCTTTGTCATCGGCGCAACTTGCATATGGTGTCTATCCTCCGCCATCATTATGATGCTGATGCTGTGGGCTTCTGGCGAACCGTTGCGACTCCTGATGGATAACGAAATCGATTTGGACGATTTTGAAGAAGATGCCGCCGAAGTTCAGGACCCAATTATCGAATAATAATTTTTCAAACCAGCATAAGGGCTTACAAAAGCCCCGGCGTTTAATTGCAAACGGCCCAGAATACTCCTGCTGGGCCGTTTGCGCGCAAAGGAGAAGAGAATACTACTAATGATGATGGCCGTTCGCGCCATGCTCAACACTGTCGCTACAGGGCTCGGCAGTGGGGAAATTTCCTTGTAGATATTTTTCCAGGCTTTGGGCTACAGTGCCCAGTGCACCGGTGGCTACAGTTATTCCATATTGCTCAAAAAAACTGATTGCTCGCTTTCCCATTCCCCCGCTCACCAGTGAATTAACACCAAGTTCCGCGACAAAAGCCGGTACATCGCCCGGATTGTGTTTTTGAGCAAAGGGGTTTTCAACGGTCTCAACGCGCGCAATTTTATTTTCCTCAATATCGACCAAAACAAAATAAGGGCTGCGGCCAAAATGCTGGCAGACCATACTCTCCAAGCCATTATTCTCTTCTGAGGTTATCGCAATTCGCATACGGTTATCTCCTTGTATCAAACTTTAGGCAATTGTAAACAACTCACTAATAGATGTCAAATGATCTTTGTCACCATACCATTAACTTGACAGTGCTATTTATATGTGATATTTATATAGCAACGTATAGCAATATATTGCAAACAAAGGCATCATGAGCGAATTTCTGACCACAAAACAAGTTCAAGAACTTCTCCAGGTTGACCGAACCACCATTTATCGCATGATTAATGATGGACGGCTGATCGGCGTCAAAGTGGGACAACAATGGCGTTTCGCTCGCTCGGAAATTCAAGCGATCCTGGAGGGTGGGCTGCCACCGGAAAAAGAGAGCCAACCCGGTGTCACGCCCGAAATTCTACCCACCCACTGTGTTCAGGTTATCCAGGATGTATTCGCCGAAGTTGCAGAAGTCGGCGCAATCACTACGCATCTCAATGGGGAACCCATCACTCAACCCAGCAATTGCAATCCATTCTGCCAGCTTATCCGAGCCACGCACAGCGGAAATCTGGCCTGCAAGGCATCCTGGCAAAAATTGGCTGCCACGCCTGAGATCAATGCGGATGAATTTTTCACCTGCCATGCCGGGCTACAGTACTCACGCGCAGGGATTCGAGTTAGCGACTATATATCTTCAATTTTGGTTGCAGGGCAATATTACACACAAGCACCCAATCCAGACGAAGAAACGCAACGTATTCATGAACTGGCTATCCGGCATGGCATTGCACCGGATGCGCTGCTTGAAGCCAGCGCTGCGCTCCCGGTACTCGATCCCCGCTTGCAACAAAAAATAGGACGCTGGCTGCGACGCGTTGCCCAAACTTTTGGCGATATTGGGCGCGAGCGCGCCGAATTGATGGGGCGTTTACAGAAAATTGCCGAAATGAGTAAGTTTGATTTGATGGCCTAGAAGTATCAATAATTTTCACTACCTTTTAAGGAGGTTCGTATGTCTTTCAATTTTGACCAAGAGTTAGATTGTAGCGGTTTGTCGTGCCCTATGCCAATTTTGAAAACCAAAAAAGCGGTTGATAGCCTGGAGATTGGGCAGGTGCTAAAAATGATCGCCACCGATGCCGGTTCATTGCCCGATGTAAATGCCTGGACAGCCAAGACCGGCCACGAACTGCTCGGCCACGAAGAGGCCAGCGGAACATTCACCTTTTATATCAAGAAGACCAAATAGGTTGGGAGGAATCAGAAAACAAGCTACCAGCTTCTAAAAGAGGATCATTATGTCTGAAAACCGAGCGAAACGATTAGCGATCATAGCCGGACACGGCACTCTCGATGCCGCTTATCCGCCTCTGATCCTGGCGACATCTGCCGTAGCGATGGATATGGAAGCCGCGATTTTCTTCACCTTTTATGGCCTGGAAATTATAAAAAAAGGCAATGCCGACAAACTCCAGGTTTCGCCCATAGCAAATCCCGCTATGCCGCAACCTGTCCCCGGAATTTCTGTGCCCAATATTCTTGGCATGTTGCCGGGAATGACCGCTGTGGCAACCGGGATGATGAACGGCTGGATGAAAAAAGCCAATGTTGCCAAACTGAGCGAACTGCTTGAAATGGCAATCGAATTTGACGTCAAATTAATTGCCTGCCAGATGACCCTGGATGTGATGGGCGTCAAAAAAGAAGAGTTGATTGATGGCGTTGAAGTTGGCGGCGCCGCAACCTTTTTGGAATTCGCCAGCCAGGAAGCCATTGCACTGACTTTTTAAACAGGAGACTTTTTATGGACGATGAAAAAGTAATGCTCATTATGACCAGCGGTCCCGATACGCCCCGACGCTGCGCAACGCCATTTTTCTTCGCCACGCTCGGTGCGGCGATGGAATATGATGTCACCATGTTTTTTACTATCGATGGGACGTTGCTGCTCAAGAAGGGCATCGCTGAGACAGTCTACCCCAAAGAGGGTGGCAAACCCGTTAGCGAGTTCATTCAAGATGCGCTGGATGCAGGCGTGAAATTTGTAGCCTGTACCGCATCCACCGAGTTGCACGATATTGACCCCGCCACAGATTTGATCGATGACGTAAAAATGGTCGGCGGCGCCTGGATGTGGCAAGAAGCCGAAGACTGCCAAACAGTATTAACCTTTTAACTCACCCAAAGACACAAAGAGCACGAAGTACTGTATATCATTTTCTGGTTTTCTTCGTATTCTCTGTGCCTCCGTGGTGAACATATTTTTACCAGAGGAAATTATGGCAATACTCAATGGATGTGACCTACCGGAAGACCTGTATTATCTGATCGAAAAACACGTTTGGGCCAAACCGATGGACGATGGCACTGTGCGCGTTGGTATGACCGCCGTAGCCGGAAATTTGGCAGGCGGCAATCTGGCGGGCGTAACCGTCAAGCGCAAGAGAATGGGGAAAGAAATACCTCAGGGCAAAAGCATGGCCACCATCGAAAGCAGCAAATTCGTCGGCCCCGTCCCTGCACCCGTTACTGGCGTTCTGTTGCGCGGCAACGACAAATTATCATCCGACCCCAATTTGGCGGTATCCGACCCCTACGGTGAAGGCTGGATCGCAGAATTGCAGCCCGCCGATTGGGATGGCGAAAAGGGTAGTCTGGCCACCGGAGCCGATGGTCTTGCAGCATATCAGGCAAAACTTGACGCCGACGGCGTATCCTGTAAATAACGAGTTGAAATAGGAGAATGCTATGAGTGAGGAAACCATCTATCAACGTCTGGAGAAGAACGGCGTCTCTCGGCGAGATTTCTTGAAGCTCTGTGGAACGCTGGTCGGCGCGATGGGCCTGGCGGCTCCACCGCTGGAAGGCAGTGGCCTGCCCGGTCATCTACGCGCCGAGGATAAAACTATCCGCAAAGTAGCACGGGCGCTGGAATCCAAAGCCCGCATCCCCGTGATCTGGCTAGAGTTTCAGGATTGCGCCGGGTGCAGCGAAGCCCTGACCCGCAGCCAATCCCCCACCTTGATTGATCTGGTGTTGAATACCATTTCGGTGGAATATCACGAAACGCTCACCGCAGCAGCGGGCCATCAGACCGAAGAGAATAAACAGTCGATCATGAAGCAGTATGCCGGGCAGTATGTGCTGGTAGTTGAAGGCAGCATTCCGATGGCATTGGGCGGCGCCTATTGCACCATTGGCGGACGCTCGGCGATTGATATTCTCGAAGAAGCTGCCGCAGGGGCAGCCGCTATCATCTCCACCGGTAACTGTGCGGCCTTTGGCGGTCTGCCGAAAGCCAACCCCAACCCCACGGATGCCAAAGGCGTATGGGAATTGATTACCGACAAGCCGGTCGTCAACATTCCTGGCTGCCCGGCCATCCCCGAGGTTTTCACCGGCACGCTGGCGCATTTCGTCATCTTTGGCGGACTGCCCGAACTGGATGATCTCAACCGCCCGGTCACCTTCTATGGCAAGACCATCCACGACCGCTGCTTGCGCCGTCCGTTTTATGAGGCGGGCAAATTTGCCAACACTTTTGACGACGAGGGCGCAAAACAGGGTTGGTGTCTATATAAATTGGGTTGCAAAGGCCCCACCACCCACAATGCTTGCGCCACAATTAAATGGGATGCCGGTCTGTCTTTCCCCGTCCAATCCGGCCACCCCTGTCTGGGCTGCTCCGAACCCGATTTCTGGGATGGCGGCGGCTTCTATCAGGGCCAATCGGCCCCGCTCAACCGTCCGGCGGCAACTGCCGTGGGTGCGGCTATCGGTGCGGGTGCAGTCGTCGGTGCGGCTATGGCTGCCAACAACAGCGCCCAGAAAAAACGCGCCGCACAAGCCAGCGAAGAGTAACGCGAGAGGAGAATTCTTGTGAACTGGACTACTTTCTTACAATTCACCCGCGGGCCGCTGTTTCAGGTATCGCTGCTGATTTTCGTCGGCGGCATGGCTTATCGCCTGGTGCGGGTCGTGCTCCTGGGCTGGAAGGGCGACAAAGCCCCCGCCAAAGGCAGTAAACTCGCCGGGGTCGCGAAAACCTACCTCAAGGGATTCCTGATCTTCCCCTTCATCCCCTGGGTCAAACGCACCTTCAACCGCAATCCCATCATGTATTTGGCAGGCGGCCTTTTCCATCTGGGCCTATTTGCCGCCATCCTTCTAGGCACGCCACACATGCTGGTCTGGAAGAGCCTACTCGGCTTTGGCTGGCCTACCTTGCCGCTGCCCATTGTCGATTGGCTGGCTGCCGCATCCATCGCTGCCATGATCGCCCTGCTCTTTTACCGGCGCACCAACTCGCTACTCAAGTTGCTCAGCGGCCCGGCAGAAACGCTCAACTGGCTGCTGGTCTTCCTGCCGATGGTGACGGGCTACATCATGACACACCACCTGTTCTTCCAATATGAGGTGCTCTTCAGCCTGCATATGCTCTCGGTTGATGTGTTGTTGATTTGGATTCCGCTCAGCCGCATTTCGCACTTCATGTTCTATTTCTTCTCCCGAACGATTCATGGTGTAGAGTTCGGCAAACGAGGGGTAACCCCGTAAGGAGGCCGGCTATGCAAACACAAAAAGCAATCAATACTTTTGTAAAAGAGACCGGCGGCTGGGTGGCATCCCAACTGGAAGCCTGCACCCGCTGTGGGATGTGCGCCGAAGCCTGCCATTTTTATCAGGCCACTGGCGTTCCCGAATATGCCCCCGTTTGGAAAGTTGAACTACTGCGCCGCGCTTACGAACAGCGCTTCACCGTCAGCGGGAAGGTCAAATTGGCAATCGGGATTGATTCCGAAATCAGTGATGAAGACCTGCTCAACTGGAGTTCTTACGTCTACCATGCCTGCACGGTCTGCAATAAGTGCTCGATGGTCTGCCCGATGGGGATTGACCTGGGAACATTGATTCACGATGTGCGCTCTGGCCTGGCCGAAGCTGGCGTTGTGCCTGCCGATTTGGCTGCCGCCGTGCAGAAACAACTCGATGAGGGCAGCCCACTCGGCATGACGGATGAAGTCTACGCCGACCGCCTGGAATGGGTGACGGATGACTGGGAAGTGGATATTCCCATCGATAAAGAGGGCGCCGAAACGTTGGTGGTGCTCTCCTCCATCGAAGTTATGAAATTCCCCCAGAATATTGCTGCCGTCGCCGAAGTGTTGAACGCCGCCGGTGAAAACTGGACTCTGAGCACAAAAGCCCGCGAAGTCGTCAACTTTGGCTTCTACGAAGGCAGCCACAGCCACACCACGCTCTTCCTGAAACGCATTCTCGATCAGGCAATGGCGATGGGTGTCAAACGACTGGTGGTGACCGAATGCGGCCATGCCTACGATGCCTTGCGCTGGACAGCCTACAACCTGATGGAAATTCCGGATAGCCTGGAGATTACGCACATCACCGGTTTGTTGGGCGAATACGTCAGTTCCGGGCGCATCAAACTCAACCCCGGCGCGTTCAACGAGGGCAAGATCACCTTCCATGATGCCTGCAAGATTCAGCGCAAGGGCGGCCACATCAACGAGCCGCGTCAGATTCTCAATATTCTGTCACCGAATGCCTTCGTCGAAATGACCCCCAACCGCGAAGAAGCCATTTGCTGCGGCGGCGGTGGTGGCGTAATTGCCATCAAAGATGCCGATCCTGTCCGCTACGCGGCGTTTGAACTCAAAATTGACCAAGTCAATAAAACTGGCGCTGATACCGTGGTCATGTCCTGCTCGAACTGTCGCCTGCAATTTACCGACGGCAAAGAGCATTTCAATCTGGATTGGAAAATCAACGGCCTGACACAAATGGTCGCGGATGCACTCGCAGATTAGGAGAGAGTACCATGATGATTTCCTTTACGCTTACCCCCGTGGAAAAAGGTGTCTTGCGCTGCCGCCATACCGGAGCATTCACCCCGGAAGATGTGCGCGCCCTGGCCGATTTCTTTTATGACTACAACGGGAAGCTGCTCGTAGACCTTACAGGGACTTCGGGCGAAGAATGCGCCAAACATATGCAACTTTTTCGCCCCATGATGCCAACAACCGCAATTTTCGGCGCAAAAATTGACCCGGCTATCCTTGAGATTTCGGAAAGTTACTATACCCGAGAAGTAAAATACTTTGAATCAGAGGAGGAAGCCTTAGCCTGGCTTCGTGAACAGTAGGAGATAATTATGGCCCAAAGAATAGTAGTAGACCCGATTACCCGTATTGAAGGCCACCTGCGCATTGAAGCCGAACTGGATGCCAGCAATAATATTGCTCAGGCCTATTCGTCCGGCACGATGGTGCGCGGCATCGAGCTTATTCTGCAAGGACGTGATCCGCGCGATGCCTGGGCCTACACCCAACGCGCTTGCGGTGTGTGTACCACGGTGCACTCGTTCGCCTCTATCCGTTCAGTGGAAGATGCCCTCGACATCAAAATTCCCAAAGCAGCCAATTTGATCCGCAATTTAATGATTGCCCAACAGTATGTGCATGACCATGTGATGCACTTCTATCACCTGCACGCCCTCGACTGGGTGGATGTCGTTTCAGCATTGAGCGCCGATCCAGCCGAGACCTCCAAGATTCAGCAATCTATTTCTACGTGGCGCAATTCATCACCGGGATATTTTGCCGATGTGCAGCGCAAGGTGCAAGCAATTGTCGATAGCGGGCAACTCTCGCTCTTCGCCAATGCCTATTGGGGACACCCGGCCTACAAGCTGCCCCCCGAGGTCAATTTGCTGGCAACCGCCCACTATCTGGAAGCCCTTGATTGGCAGTCGCACGTTACCAAGATTCACACCATCTTCGGCGGCAAGAATCCGCACCCCAACTTCGTGGTTGGCGGCGTTCCCATGCCGATTGATCCCAACAGCGACACGGCTCTCAACGCCGAGCGGCTTTCCATCATCAAGGATTCGATTGCCCGGATGATCGAATTTGTCGATCAGGTCTACATCCCCGACCTGCTGGCGATTGCGCCCTACTACCTGGATTATGCCTCTCTCGGTGAGGGGCTGGGCAATTTCTTAACCTGGGGTGAATTCCCCGGAACCGACAACAGCGACACGTCTCAATTTTTGGTACCGCGCGCCGTCATCATGGGCCGCGACCTGGGCAATATCATCGAGCCGGACCCCAACGATTTCAATCTGATGAAAGAATTTATCGCCCACTCATGGTACGACTACACCAAGGGCGACGGCGTTGGCCTGCACCCCTGGGAAGGTGAGACCAAATTTAACTTCACCGGCCCTCAGCCACCTTATCAGCACTTGGAAGTCGAACAAAAGTACTCCTGGCTCAAAGCCCCGCGCTGGAATGAAGCTCCGATGGAAGTCGGCCCCCTGGCGCGCGTCCTGGCAATGTATGCCAATGGACACCAGCAAACACAAGACCTGACCAATTATGTACTCGAACAATTGGGCGCACCACTCGAGGCGGTTTTCTCAACTCTTGGGCGCACAGCCGCCCGCGGCATTGAAACCAAAGTCTTCGCCGACGCTATGCTGGGATATTTCAACGAGCTAATTGAAACCATCAAAGCGGGCGATACCGACACCTTTGCGGGTGACAAATGGGAACCGACAACATGGCCGAAACAGTCTAAAGGCTTCGGCTACATGGAAGCCCCGCGCGGCGCTCTCGGCCACTGGATAGTGATCAACGACCAGAAGATCGAGAACTATCAAATGGTCGTCCCCACAACCTGGAACGCCTCACCGCGCGATCACAACGGGCTGCCCGGTGCCTACGAAGCTTCGCTAGTTGGCACACCGCTGGCGAAACCCGAATGGCCGCTGGAAATCTTGCGCACAATCCACTCGTTTGATCCCTGCATGGCCTGCGCCATCCACATGGTCGACGCCAAAGGTAACGATCTCGGCGAAGTGGCAACCGGTCTAAATGTATGTGTAAGCTAGCAGGGCCACTTTTTTCACCACGAAGGCACGAAGACACAAAAAAACTCTGTACTTGCTTAGTGACTTTGTGCCATTGTGGTGGATTTTTGCAAAACCAACATCACATCCCATTATTGTTATGACAAAACGAAAAATTATCCTCGGCATTGGCAACACACTGAATACTGATGAGGGCCTGGGGGTTCATGCCCTCGACGAGTTACGCGCCCGTCTCGATAAACAGGATCAACTTGAAATTCTGGATGGCGGCACCCTAGGGTTGAATCTGCTCTCCATCGTGGAAGAAGCCAGCCATCTGGTCGTGCTGGATGCCGTCAACACAGGCAAGACTCCCGGAACGGTGGTCGAACTCAAAAAGGAAGACATTCCCCTCTTCCGCGGCATCAAAATGTCTGACCACCAGATCACTTTTCAGGAAGTCCTCGGGCTGGCAAAAATTCGCGACAAATTCCCTCAAAATTTACATCTGATCGGCGCTCAACCGGCAGACCTTTCAATTGGCGTGGGCCTTAGCCCAACCATCGAAGCAGTAATGCCGGAAATTATTGAACGCACGATTTCCATCCTAAAGACATGGCGTATTATTCCAGTTGAAAGTTGAAGGTTGCAGATTCAAATTTCAATCCAAACATCGGAGCTATCATGGATTACTATTTTCTCGATCTTGTTTCCTGGCAGCACAGCCAGGTGCTTTACCATGCCGCAGCTTATTTAGGACGCGAAGCCTTGTTTATCCTGCGCCCAAATTCACCGTATGTATGCATCGGTTTTCATCAGGATGCCGAGCAAGAAATTGACCTGAAATTCACCCATGCCAACAATATCCCCGTTTTTCGGCGAGAAGTCGGCGGCGGCGCGGTGTATCTTGATGGCGAACAACTTTTTTATCAACTGGTGATTCGCAATGAGCATCCCGAAATACCCGTGGATAAAGGGGAATTTTATCGTAAATTCTTACAACCCGTAGTAGATGTCTACCGCTCTTTCGGTGTAGATGCGGCCTACAAGCCGGTCAACGACATCATCGCCAATGGCCGCAAAGTTTCGGGCAATGGCGCGGCTGAAATTGAGGGCATGACGATTTTGGTGGGAAATTTCATCATGAATTTCAATTACGAAATGATGAGCAAGTGTCTGCGCGTGCCTGATGAAAAATTCCGCGATAAAGTATTCAAAACGCTCAGCGAAAATTTGAGTACGATTCGACGAGAAACCGGCTCCATCCCGCCCGCGGAGGCTTTGGCTGCCGCACTGGCCGAGGCTTACCAGCCCCTTCTGGGCGAATTGCAGCCCAAAAAACTAGATACTGAATTGCTCGCCAAAGCTGACGAGCTGCTTACCGAAATGCACACTGACGAATGGCTCTACGCCAACGACCGCCGTCGCCCGGATGCCAAGCAAGTCAAAATCCGCGAGGGCGTGTATGTGCTCCAGAAAGTCGTCAAACTGCCCGGCGGCTTGGTGCGCGCCAACGCCGTCGTCAAGGATAGCATCCTGCACGACGTGCATCTCTCCGGCGACTTCTTCTTCTATCCCGCAAATGCTTTGCAAGAACTCGAACAAGCGCTCGAAGGCACCTCGGCGAAACCCGAAGATTTAACTCACTTTATCGAAAATTATTACGAGCAGCGCGCCCTGGTCACACCCGGCATTGTGCCACAACAATTGGCAGACGTATTCGGTTAGCAGAAACCCATAAACATCAACTCAAAGGCGTAGAGATAAAATTATTTTGCTGCCCTTCTCTGCGTCTTTGCGTTAAATGCTCACCTTTTGCAGGAAGTTGCTCACTTTATTCCCCGTTCGGCCTGTGGTATCCTAAACTCCATGCATGAGTTACCCATTACAGAGAGCATCGTTGAAATTGCTGTGCGCTATGGTGAAGAAGCGAAAGCCAAGCGTATTACCGACTTGTATTTAATTATTGGACAACTTGCCACCGTCGTCGATGAGTCAGTACAATTTTATTGGGACATCATCAGCAAGGATACTCTTTGCGAGGGCGCGCGTCTGCACTTTGAGCGCATCCCGGCTCAATTACTCTGCATGGATTGCAATATCACCTACAGTATCGAAAGTGGCGGCATGACCGCCTGCCCACAATGTGACGGCATCCGCGTCCAAGTTACCCAGGGCGAGGAGTTCCGCCTGGATAGTATCAATATCGAAACCGAAGATGATCTCAGAAAAACATGATGACACAATCCCCCTCCACCACCCGCAATATCCCCGTCGTAGAAAAAATTCTCAACGCCAACGAACAACTCGCCAGCGAGAACCGCCAGCGCCTCGACCAGGCGGGTGTATTTGGCATCAATATTATGGCCTCCCCCGGGGCCGGAAAAACATCCGTCATCGAGAAAACCCTGGCCGGGCTAGGTGGGCGCTTCAAAGTCGCTGCGATTGATGGCGATGTGGCTACCTCGATTGATGCCGACCGGGCCGCCGCTGCCGGGGCAACGGCTGTGCAAATCAACACCGGTGGCGAGTGCCATCTCGATGCCGTTATGCTGCGCGGCGCGCTCCAGCAGCTCAACCTGCCACAATTCGAGCTGCTAATGGTCGAGAACGTGGGCAACCTGATTTGCCCGGCCAATTTCCAGCTTGGCACGCACAAAAATATCCTCATCGCCTCCGTGCCGGAGGGTGACGATAAGCCCTACAAATACCCCGGCATGTATCGCGGCGTGGACGCCCTGATTATTAACAAGATCGATCTGCTACCCTATATTCCCTTCAAGATGGATTACTTCCGCAAAGGCGTGCAACTGCTCAACCCTGATCTGGTCACTTTCCCCGTTTCGTGCATGACCGGCGAGGGCTTCGTTGATTGGATTACGTGGTTGGTCGCGCACCTCCAAAAGGCATGACAACGCTTTCAGGTTCGCGCATCCGGATTACCGGCATCGTTCAGGGGGTTGGATTTCGGCCATTTGTCTATAACTTGGCTATGCGCATGAATCTGAGGGGCTGGGTACGAAATACATCGGCGGGGGTGGATATTCAGGTCGATGGGGATGCAGCCGCCCTGAGCGAGTTCGCCC
>JABGRQ010000041.1 GCA_018648225.1 Chloroflexota bacterium | reverse complement strand
TGGAGCGGTCACCCCCCATCTCGCCGGGGGCCAGCCCAACCCGGGGCAGCCCATTCTGGTTCCCGCCGCGCCGCCACCTTCCAGAGCGATTCCCCCTCCGCCTCCCCCCCCCGCACCTCCCCCCGCCCGTCCTGCTCCTGCCAACCAACCGGCGCTTAAGATCAAAAATATCAGCGTTTTAACTTCACCCGTCTTTTATGGGCAGGCCTGCACCACCGAACCACTGACAACCAACGTAGTTGTAACGGTTGACTCGGCGGCTGCTGTCAAAACGGCCACGCTGAATTATGCCTACTATGGCAAAGCAGGTTCGTCGGGCGTGCATGCCTTGCCCATGGTTTCCGTCGGCGGATCTGATTTTGGCGCTACGATCAATGCCGGGGGCGAAGCTGAGAAATTCCTGGCACAAGATGGCGGCTGGGCAGATATTTGGGTGGACATACTCGATACCAATGGCAATAACAGCATCAGCAAAGTATCCACAATAACGGTTATCTTTTGTGCCAATATTGTGCCGCCGGGCGGCCAACAGCCACCGGGCGGACAGGCAGGCCAGGGGCCGGGCATCTTGCCGGGATTCCTGCCCGGGGTTGTCGGTCAGGCCGGGCAGGCGGCCGTTTTCCAGCCGGGTCAGGGGCCGGTAGCCGGAATCGTGGCAAATATCTTGCCGCAATGGAATCCGGGCAATTTTTTGCCAAACCAGAAAACAGCCATGCCCGCGGGATTCAAAGCAGAGTTGGCAGCAGATTGTAAAGTTTCATTATCCTGGAAAGATGAAGCCGACAATGAAGTTCATTATGAAATTTCTCGGTATGATCCCGGTTCACCGGACGATAAACCGGTTGCAAAATTACCAGAAAACACCGAAGCATTCACCGATAAAGTTCCACAACCTGGCAAATATGGCTATAATCTCGCTGTTGCCGGGAAAGAAGGCAATCAAATTCGTTTGACTTCGGGGCAGCCAGTTTGGGTAACTGTACCTCCTTCGCAAGATTGCCAGCCACAGCCAAATTTTCAACGGGTTTTCTTCCGATTGCTCTCTTTCGTGCCTGGCGACAGCAGTCTGACCTGGGGATTCATCGAAGCGACTGTAAGAGGTTTGCCGACCATCCGCATTCCTGATGCCAGCAATGTGCGCACTGGGAATTTGGCAAACTATTCTACATTTACGCGCAGTATGCCAGCGCCCGAATCTTTTTATACCGATCCAAATTCGCTCCTGTTCATCGAATTCCAGGGCAATGCCACAGCGGATACCCAAAAAAATCCGCCTACAGCTTTAGGCCAATACGCAAGCTCGCATAGTTATGCCGATATGACGGCCAGCGATGCCCGGACTGCTGTATGGCAAGCCACGGACAAGGGGTTCACAATTACCTACTCAATTTGGATGGAAAACTGGTTCTGGGGAAGTCAAAGCCAGGCCAATCCGAAGGTGCCTGCTCCCTATAATCTAAAATTGACAACCTCCGGCGGTACGCACCGCCTGACCTGGGATTTCGACCCGGCCTTCAATCCAAAATGGCTGGATGGTTTCATCATCTACCGGCAATATACATGCCCCGGGGCGGATGCTGCCATGAAATACCCGCTGACTGTCGGTAAAAGCCTGCAAATGGCATCCATCAATGTGACGGATGCACCCCTGGGCTGTGAATGCGCCTATTCAGTCAGCGCCTATGGCTCGCAGGGCGAGTCGCCCCCCAGCAAGCCCCAACAGGAAACCTGTAAGACCAATGATCCCATTGATAGTGTGGAAGTGACCTTCGAGCAGCTAACTATCAACGAAAAGAATCTACAGAATAATTTACCCTTCAACCCGACCAGCGCCAGCGTGCAGCTTTTTGCCAATGAACATACCCGCCGTTCAGGAATACAACTGTTGGAAGCCAAAACCTACCCACTGAAAGATATGTTTTTCAATGGGCGGAGCGATAATCAAGCGATTATCGTGAATCTGGGGAGCGGCAATTCGCTAACCGTGCATTTGAGTTACTACGTTTCTAATGTCTGCAAGGGCAAAGATTTAGTGATTAGTAAGCAAGGTGATAGCTGGCTTTCAGTCGAAGGGACATATACGATCTTCTCTGGCGATGGTCGTTGTGAGATGCTTGTATCACTAAAAGGAATCCCAACCGCATCTAGTCAATCAGGTTCAAGTGCCAATCTGAATAATGATGGTGCAGCCTGCAACAGCAGCGATGAATGCAAATCAGGGATTTGTGAATCGGGTCTGTGTGCCCCCGCTGTCCTTGGCGGTAACGATGCTTATTGCTTCTTCAATTCCCACTGCATCAGTGGTGTGTGTCTGTGCCGGGCCGATGGCGGTAGAATGATTACCTGTCCGAAAGTCCCCAAGGAGGGCGATGGCGGCAGATGCCGGATTGGCTTGCCCTTAGCTTCACGCTGCACCGACGGAACCCAGTGCGCTAGCAGCAACTGCGCCAATGGACTTTGTGCTCCTTTAGTAGGCCGAGGCCAGATCGGAGATTACTGCCACCACAATGACCAGTGCGCCAATGGCTTCTGCTTCTGCCCCGATGGCTATGATGGCGATTACTGTTCAAATTATAGCGCCAATGCCGACTTTCTTAACCGCCGCGGCGCTTGTGCTCCCTTCCCGGGTTGGGTAAATGGAACATCTTGCACCGAGAATAGCGATTGTAAATCGCGTTATTGCGCCAACGGGTTGTGCGCGCCACGCGATGATACCGGTGTCGCCGGTGAATACTGTCATCATAATAACCACTGTGTCAGCGGCACCTGCAATTGCCCCAGCGGTGAGGCCAATTTCTGGAGCCTGGGGTTCTGCCCGGATTGGCAGAAATTCGATACTAAGACACACGGCACTTGCGAGCCATAATTTTGGCCGGAGGATAAGATGACCAAGAAACAGATGATTACCCTGAATATATTGCTGTTGATCGCCCTGATTGCTGGTGGCTGTGAATATGGGCCGGAGTCTTTGGCGCAGGTGCCCGAAGGTTTGGAAGCCGGTCCGCAAGCTTGGGTCGAGTTCCCTCTGGATGGTGAAACGCTGGATATGGGGCCAATTCCCATTGTGGTTTACGCTGCCAGCCCAGATGGAGTCAGCGGTATAACCGTCAGTGTAGGTGGCGATGTTCTACCCACCGCGGAATTACAGCCGCTTACTACAGATAATAGCACCCGTCTGGTGCGAGTTGACCACTCCTGGCAGCCCCCCGGTGAAGGCGAATACATTATCACAGCCAATGCTGGCGGCGCTACAGCGTCGGTGCGGATTTGTATTGTCACCTGCCGACCGGAGGAAGAAATTGAAAAAGTGCCGACAAATACACCGACCGCTTCGTTGCCCATCATCACTCTGCCACCCGATGTGCTTACCTATACATCCACGCCAACACCCTACACTGAGTCATCGGTCGAATTTTGGTCCGCACCACCTTATATCAACGCCGGGGCATGTACCACGCTCAACTGGAAAGTCTCCGGGGATTTCCAGACGGTCTACTATGAAGGTGCTTTGGTCAATGCCAGCGGCACCCAGACGGAATGCCCGCTGGAAAGCCGCAACTATCAACTACAAGTCGTCGGGCTGGATAACAGCTCCACAGACTATGCAGCTTTTGTTGAAGTCTATCAATCAGATCCTCCGACAGCCACGAAAACCCCATTGCCGCCGTCTACAAGAACACCTACCCCCACTAAACCTCCTGCTCCGGCAGATACGAACGGCCCAACCATCAATTACGTGACTCATATCTGGGAAGGCTGCACCATTTTTGGTGAGGCTGGTATCACGGATTCATCCGGTGTGGTGTGGGCCGAATTCTGGTTCAACCACAACGAAGAAGGCTGGTCGTGGATCGAGATGCAGAAAGATGGCGATCGCTGGGTAAGCAAGGTTGGCATCGAGACGGGTGGCTTTGCAGGTTCCCTCGTTTACAAAGTCAGAACTGAGGATACATTCTACAACGAGAGTTGGTCTGGTGAAACCACTCATAACTTCGCCTATTGCGGCGAGTGAGTAGTAGCCGAAAATAGGGGTGTGTGGGCTGCAATACTTTCCACCCACCCCTATTTTCAGGCTTTCTCTTGCGGAAGTACGTAAACCTTAGGAACTCAAAAAGGAAAACTTGATGAAACGACGTATATGGCAAATCATCCCCCTCATCGTTGCCATTATTCTATTATTGGGGGCGCAAACAACCACTCAGGCTTCACAGGCGGGCGCTTATTTGTATACGCGCGCCACCCCTTCGGTCATCTATGCCGACGGGCAGGATAGCACCACCCTCGAAGTCTTCACCACGAACCAAGATGTTGCTGAGGTCAGTCTGCGCGCTTATAAGAGTGATGAATGGCTACCACTCTACGACGATGGTTCCCGCGGCGACCGCGTGGCTGGGGATGGCGTTTACACTCTGGATGGAGTCACCACTGCCACCTTGCCCCCCGATATGTGGCTCTTCGAGGGTATGGCGGGAACGGCTGATTTCGATATCCAGGTCACTTATGCCAATGGGCAAGCCGCAGATACGGGCTACGATCACATTCGGGTTGTTGATCCCGGTATCCGCTACCCTACTGAGCAAGTAAACTCCAATCTATATGCCAGCGAATACGCGCTCTTTGTTGCAGACTCTCAGGGAGAGATAACTCACGGCGAGCCATATCCATCGGTTGATCAGGAAATCGACCTCGGCGCGGCCACCCGCGAATTTTACAGTATCTACCCCGATGAATTTGACTTTCTGGTGGTAATGCCGATGCACCCCACCTATCGCCCCACGTATGGCTATTCCGAAGGCCCGGTTCCTTTTGCTACCACGGTGCGCGCCGCCGCAGACAATATTGGCGTCGATGATTATTATATTGACGAAACCGTGGACTATGGCTCTCTGGAACGGTTATTGACGGTTATCTATCACAGCGCCGATTATGGCAGCCTGATTACCCATGAAATCGGCCACACCTGGAGCGCTTTTATCGGCGATGAATATGGACTGCAAGATCAGCAATATATGACCGCACACTGGGACGCCAATAGCGACATCGGCGGCATCATGGGAATGTATGTGACCCCCTACGCGGATGACCCAACTACTGAGCTAGATCGTGGCAGCCAGGGGCTGCCGACCAACTTCAATTTACAGGCCAATCCGGATGGCAGTTTCAGGGTGGTGGATGCTCACGGCTACAAAATATATGTTCCGCTCGATCTCTACCTGATGGGTTTGATCCCGCCCGAGGAGGTGCCGCCAGTCCATATCCTCACCAACCCTGATTTCAGCGATCTGGAACACGTCACCGCCCAAGATGTAAAAACCTATACCTATGCCGAGCTCGTGGATATGGCTGGCGGCGCGCGTCATCCAGCCTATCCGGATACGCAAAGCGATTTCAATATCGGTTTTATCTACTTCGCCGATCAGGCGTTTTCTGAGGCTGAAATTGCCTGGGGGTCAATGGTGGCGCGGGAAAGCACTCTGAAGGAATCAGACACGATTAATACTTTTTACCTGGCCACAGGTGGGCGCTCATCGTTGAACGCACGTCTGGCAGACTGGGGTATCCCCGATCTTCCGGCGGCAGCCCTGGCGGAACCCGCCGCGCAAGCGCCAACACAGACTCCCCCAGGATTAGAAATAGACGACCCGCCCCCGCCTTCGCAACAAACTTCTGCAGAACAAGGGCAGCCCGTTTGGAATGAAAATATTCCTTGTGTCTCCAGTCTTGGCATGATGCCATTCATTTTTCTAGGACTGGTTCAAAGGCGCAAGCACAGAAAACGATGAGCGTATTGGTTTTGGAAAGGGGTAGTGCTACATAAGGAAGTGATGATGTCATGCTGAGGCCGTAGGCCGAAGCATCTAGCGGAGCGAAAAACCAGTTAAATGCCATAAATTACGCTGTGCTAGACCCTTCGACTTCGTCTCAGGGTGACAACCAATTTCCTTCATCACTTACATATCATGCACTACCTGGAAAGGTTCATTTTAGTAGACACGTTTAGTTTGTCATTTTGAGCCAGCGGCGAAAAATCCCAGAGAGCCAGAAATATAAAGGTGTAGTCTTCGGCAAGTTGCATGCTAAGCCCTATTGGAGTCAACATGATGAAAATCCAAAAATCGCTCTTATTTGTATTCGCAATAATAATGGCATTTACTTTGGCTTGCAATCTATCGGGCATCTCTTCGCAGGGCGATCAAGCTGTCTTTAACACCGCCGTCGCCAAGACCGCTCAGGCGCAGATTATGCAAATGACGATGCAAGCCCCGCCAACCCAAAATCCAGCGACTGTCGCCCAGCCCACACCAACGCTAACCGACGAAGCTGTTATCAAACAGGCCTTGTTAGCGAAACTCGGCTGGAGCGAGGCAGAACTGGAATTCACGCTCAGCCAGAATACCGGCCAGCACGCCCAAGGGTCGGTCAAGAATGTCAACGAGACGGGGGGAGCGGCCTGGTTTGCCGAACGGAATAACGCCGGTCAATGGGTCATTGCCTATATCGGGCATGGTGTCCCGAGTTGTAGCGAAATTCAGCCTTTCAACTTTCCCGCGGGCTGGCTGAGCTGCTCGGACGCTTCTGGCAATATCATTGATCCTGCAGCCAACCAATCTCTGCCGCCGTCTACGGGTGCAGATGCTTATGCCCCCGATCCACTTGGCCCGGCCTGGTCGGGTATGGCGTTTAGCAAAAACACCTGTTACGACCTGGATGTACTCTTCACAGCCAGTGATGCCACTGTAGACGTTTGCCTGGACAGTAATGTTTTGCTAACGCCCCAAAACGGCGCTACTTTTAGCGGATATGCCGAACTTTCACCCCCGTCTTTGAACACCTGCAAAGCCAAAACACTGACCGCCGATCCGATTGCCCCCAATTCTGACTTGTATATGTGCTTCCAAACCAACCTGGGTAAAAACGGCTTCTTCGTCATGCGCGATGACCAGATGCTTTCCAGCGGCTATATTGTTTTCGATGCGTATGTGTTCCCATAGCCCAATGATGACCCAAAAAGCCTGTCAGAATTTTATTCTGCCAATACGCCAGCACCAGCCGCAGCCCGAGCCTGATAAATTTCTGGCTCAATGCCGGTTTGGATGCTGTAGTCGCTGTACACATGACAGGCAAAGGATTCTTGCATGCCGTCCTGAATAAACGCCACCAGGCAACCGCCAAATCCCGCCCCCGCGCCGCGCGCGCCAAATACGCCCGGAGCAGATACTATCGCATCGTGCATGGCGATCATTTCGGATGAGACGATTTCGTAGAGATCGCGCGCACCGGCAAAGGATTCTAGCGCCAGGCGGCCAGCCTGCACGTGATCACCTGTCTCTAGCGCGGCGGCCATATCCAGCACGCGCTGATTTTCTTCAATGATGAATTTGCAACGTTTGTAAACCAGATGAGTCATATCGGCTTGATGGGCGACAAGCTGCTCCAGGGTGACATCTCGCAAAGATTGGATTTCAGGATAAAAACCATTGAGAATGCGCGCTCCCTGCTCGCATTGGGCGCGGCGTTCGGGGTACTCGGAACCGGTGAGTTCACGTTTGGCGCGCGTATCACAGATCATCACCTGCACGCCCGGAGCAATCGGTTTGATCTCGTGCGTCACAGAGCGGCAATCGAGCAGGATCGTGCTGTTGGCGACGCCCATCGCCGAGGAATATTGATCGAGAATGCCACAATTCATACCCACAAATTCATTCTCGGCGCGCTGGCATATTTTTGCCATTTCAACCGGGGGTAAAGCTAACCCGCTGATTTGGTCAAAAGCTACGGCTGTAGCCACTTCCATGGCAGCCGATGAACTCAGCCCGCTGCCTATCGGCACAGTGCTTTGTACCAGGGCATCAAAGCCTTTCAAATCATAACCTTCTTGTCGCAAAATGGCCGCCACCCCGCCCATATAATTTGTCCACGGGATGGCCTGGTTGTAGCTCACGTTCTGCAAATCAAACTCACCGCAGCCCTCGATATCGAGTGAGCAGACCCGCAGCACGGCATCCGGGCGCGGGCGCAGGGCCAACCAAACATTGAGATCAAGCGCCTGGGTGAGCACATAGCCCAGATTGTAATCGGTGTGGCTGCCCATCAAATCAACCCGCCCGGGGGCCTGTACAAATAACGTTGGGGGTGCGCCAAAGCGTTCGATGAACGCGCTTTCCAGCATAGATTTACGTTGAGTATTTTGCATTGAGCGACCTCCTGCCGTAGCGACCTTGCGTTAAAAAATGTGTATCTTTTTGCTAAAATTATCACCCGGCACGAGAAAATCTACCCGGTGGACGGCGAATTCCTTGATGTCAAAGACAATGCCGGGGGGCACGCGTTCACCTCATTAAAAGACCATGCTCCTCAGCGAAGCTGCCAAAGAGCATGGAATTCATCGAGCGTAATACGTCTTGGTAAACTGCAATCCACTTATCGCGAGTCCGCTCATTCCATGCGTTTGCGCAGGTAAGTGTGCATAATTACCGAGAGTACGATAATCAGGCCATAGATCAACTGTGTCCAGAAACCCGTCAAGCCGATCGCCACCGTCGCGGCTTCGATGGCGCCAATGATGAAGGCGCCAATGAATGTGCCAAAGATGGTGCCAACGCCGCCGAATACGGATGTGCCGCCCAAGAAGACAGAAGCCAGCGTGCGCAGCATGTAGCCTTCACCCAGGCTGGGCCAGAAATAGGTCACGTGCAGGCTGGCGACGACCCCGGCAAACGCTGCTACCAGGCCAATGAACATAAAGCTGAAAATGCGCGTGCGGCCCGTGTTGATGCCCATCAATTCGGCGCTTTTGACATTATCGCCGATCAGGTAAATATGGGCGCCAAATTTGTGGCGGTTGAGTAAAACCCAGGCTAAGATGGCGACGAAGATCAACCACAACATTTGCATGGGGATTTTATCGGCAACCTTGCCCACTAACATGGGGTGCAGGAAGGTATCTTTGGTGTAGATCAAAGTGCCGCTTCTGCCTTGTCCCAACACCAGTACAGCGCCACGCCAGAAAAACTGCGTCCCAATGGTAGCCACCAAAGAGGGAATGCCAAATTTGACCACGATGATGCCATTGAGCCAGCCAATTGCAACACCTGTGATCAATGCAACAATAAAAGCCAACCACACGCTGGCGGTGGCATCATACGTCATCATAAAGGTGATCAAACCCATAGCCATAATGGACGGGAAAGAGAGATCCATTTCTCCGGCAATAATCACCATAGTAAGCGGCATCGCCATCATGGCAAAGAAGGGGATCGTAGACATAAAGGCGTAATAAATTTGCGATTTCAGGAAGGTTTCAGGCGCCATGATGATGAAGAAAATCCACATGGCAACGAAGACGCTAAAAATTCCTAATTGGGTGCCGTTTTTGCGAACCAGTTTTCTGAGGCTGAATTTATCGGAATAGGGTGCCCGGGACTCGGGGGTGGATCCATTCGCGTTGCTCATTTTATCCATCCTTATGCCTAATCTAAACTACCGGTTTCAGCAACCCGGATCATTTTTTCCATCAGCGCGTCGAGGCTGATGTCTTTGGTATAGAATTCGCCAGCCACCTGCCCGCGATCAATCACCACAACGCGGTCTACAACGGAATATACGTGGAAGATATTGTGGTCGATAAAAATGGCCGATTTTCCGGCAGTTTTGATCCCGCGTACAAAATTGAGCAGTTTTTCGGTTTCTTTGAGCGAAAGGCCCATGGTCGGCTCGTCAAGGACGATAATTTCAGCGTCGAAATAAAGCGCACGCACAATCGCCACACCCTGTTTCTCGCCGCCGGAAAATTTACCGACTTTCGAATCAGGTGTCACCGCTGAAGAAGTAAACCCCATCGACTGTACCATCAGGCGGTGGGTCTCTTCCTTCATTCTCTTGACATCCAGAAGACCCCACTTGGTATTCAATTCACGGCCCAGGAAAATATTGCGCCACAGGGTTTGCAGTTCGGCCAGGGCGCGCTCCTGATAGACGGTTTCAACGCCCAGGGCGCGTGCCTTCGGGACGGTGAGTTTTTCAACAGGCTTGCCATTGAAGAAAATATCGCCAGCCGTCTGTTGGTAATAGCCAGTGATGATTTTAATCAGGGTTGATTTGCCTGCGCCGTTGTCTCCCAGCAAGCCCACAACTTCGTTTTCCCCGAGGGTGAAATTGATATTCTGGATGGCTTTGACTTCGCCGAAGGATTTGGATACATTTCTAAGTTCAAGTCGATTTTCCATAAATCTATCTCCAACGTGAATTCAGACGGATAAATAATGATTGCTGAAATAATAACCCAATATTGCTGAATTCAGGTTATATGGATAGCGAGGGCCAGATGGGAAGGCTGCGATGATGCGGTCCTGTTGTAGATCAATACAACTTGGATGACCATCCGGCCCTCGCGTTTTTCTAAACACCGGAACGATTCAGCACCGAAACCGGAGAAAGAAAACCAAACAAACTAGCGAATCTGCTGCTCAACCAGGTCGGCAAGCAAGGCAACGTTATCAGCGTGCAGGAAGCCTGCGCCGGTGTCGATGTGCAGACCGGTGAAAGCGAAGTTGTCGGTCAGGCAGATCTGCAGAACGGACATATAGCCCTGCAGCCACTGCTGCTGGTCGATAACCAGATCGGTCCAGCCGCCATTCACAGCTTCTACGGTAGCGGAGGAAAGATCAAAACCAACAGCATAGACATCATCGGGGCCAAAGCCAGCGCTGCTCAGGAAGGTCTCCAGCGTAGCGGTGAGGGCGCCATGATCGGTGACAACCAGTTTGATGTCGGGATTGGCGGACATCATACCTACGAAAACGGGCACGCCAGCAGCCGCATCGGCGTTGGTGGCATCGTCAATTTCCTGGTAGAGTACTTCAAGTCCAGCGTCTTCAAGGGCATCCACTACGCCCTGGGTGCGCTCGCCACGGCCAGCCTGCGCTAACAAACCCCAGACAAAAGCCTGGTCGCCTTCAACGAGGCCGAAACGGGCAACCGATTCGGCGCCGAGGGCGTAGCCAGCATCATACAGAATGGCGCCAACATAGCCAAAGCCCGCAGAAGCATACTGCGTCTGCAGGGTGGACAGTTGGGTGTTCATGCTGGTGACGATGATACCCTGAGCTTCGGCATCTTCAACCAACGGGCCAAATGCTTCGTCGCCAGGGTGTCCCATGATGGCGATGCCATCGGGGCCAGTAGCAACGGCTTCAACGAACTGGGTGACCATTTTCTCAGGATTCCAGTCTGACCAAACATATTCTACGTTTGCGCCCAGATCAGCAGCAGCCTGAACGGCACCATTGTAGACCACGGTCGCGAAGGGGCCGCCGGGGGAACCGCCGGGGAAGAAAACGATATTCGTGTTGGAGCACCAACCGGTAGCGCCATCATCCTGGGAAGGTTCGTCAGCAAAAGCGGCTCCAGGAAGAGCCAATGCCAGAACCATAACTACAACAAACAACCAATAGAGCTTCTTCATTTAAAAATCTCCTTAAAAAGTGTAAATCTTTCGTGAAACGGTTGACGGTGATTTTATTTTCTTGTCCGCTCAATCCATTTGCACCTCCTCAAAACATATCTTTCTTACCGGGGTTGAATTTATCAACAGCAGATTGCGAGCCTGATTAAGACCATTTTTCGATGTATTTAAGAATTTCGATCTCTTCTTCTTCGCTCTGTGTTGCTACCCACAAAAATAAACCTTCCGGGGTCATGGCGTCGGTAAAGGCGACAATATCCTCTTTTGCCAGGTCAATCACCAGGGGGATCCCGCGGGCTTGTAAATCCTTGATGAACGGAATCCACTGCATAATCGGATAATCGTCGCCAACGCCCTGCACCCATTGCAAAGCATGAACCTCGGGTACGCTCAAAATCGCATCCAAATGCTTGGCGACGCCCTTGCCATCCACATGGAAAATATTATGAGTCATGCTTTTGACTTCTCGCTGGAGAATGGGCAGGCCAAACTCGTTGAAGAAGGCGGGGGAAATCAGGCTGGAAAAATCACAACTGGGGATGTGCATCTTGCCAAAGGAGGGGATGCCCATCCAACTGACTGATAATTGCTGCCTGGCCTTGAGCATGGCATCAAAATAATCGTAAATCTGCTCAAAATCGGCAATCGCCAGTTCGACCAGTTGATGAACGCCATCAGGATTATCGAACAAATCCAGGCACAGCCGTTGAGGATCGCGCCAGGCGGCCACACAGTCCAGCCCGGGGTGCAAATCAGTATAGCCCACCATGAACTGGCCTTCGCCGCGCTCCAGCGCATATTCCGTCAGGGCTTCCATCGTCTTGAAGTAGGGGTTTTGCATATCCAGCCGCACATTGGCGATCTCGTCCCAGGTCTCGACCAACGGATTGGCATACGAAGTCACTTCGCTATAGACCAGCTCCGCGCCATAAAACGCGGCGTAGACCTCCGGCCCCAGGTTGGGAAAATAGACTGGAAAAGTTTCGGCATGGAAACGACGACCTTGCACCGATTTGGCGAATAACTCCACCTGAAGCTCCACATTCAACCACCAGGCTTTTTTCTCTTCGGGTGAAAGCTGCTCGATCTCGTCGGTGGCCGCGTTCAAAAAAGAATTATGCGCCTGAAAGCGGATCGGAGCACGGTCAACAATCTCGTTGTGATACCAGGCTTCAACACGCTGCATCGCCATGTCGAATTGCGGCATGCCTTCCAGTTCTAGCGTCCAGCGTTCCAGAGCGGGTTGTGGTTGTGCCATAGGATTATGCATTAATTGCCGAATACGGCGTTTGGGTAATAGTATTGACCATGGCCCAAAAATTCTCCAGGGGCGTATCCAACTGGACATGGTGGGTGGGTGCCAAAATCAGGCCACCACTCTTCCCGATGGTTTGCAAGCGTTCAAGCACCTCGGCCCGCACATCTGCCGCGGAACCGAAAGGCAGGGTGTGCTGCTCGTCGATGCTGCCCCAAAAACATAACTTATCGCCGAATTGACGTTTGAGTTCAGCGGGGTCCATGCTGGCGGGCTGGATGGGGTTGAGTACATCCAGGCCAATTTCGATCAACTCCGGGATGATGGGCAAGATATTGCCATCGCTGTGATAGGCTACTTTGAGATTGGGGTTGATAGCTTTCAGCTCGGCAATATAATGCGCCATGCGCGGCTTAAAATAGTGCCGCCACATCTTTGGCGAAATCAGCATTTGTTCCTGTGCCCCAAAATCATCGCCGGTCCAGATCATATCCACGCCCATCTCAGCCAGTTTTTTGGCCGCGGTCAGGTGATAGTGGTAGGGAATATCCAGAATGCGGTTGGAGAGATCGGGGTCAAGCGACAGGTCGAGCAGCATTTGTTCCATGCCGCGCAAAGCCCAGGCGGTCTCGAAAATGGTGGTTACGGTCACACCCACAATCCAGTAGTCGGCCTTGAAGGTGCGGATCATCTCCGCGGAGGCAGTGTACAACTCCGGGCGGTGTGGGTCTGGGGGCTGGTAGCCCTCAATGGCTGCCTCCTCTGCCAGGGGGTGAGAGACGATTTCGGTGTAATGACCCACCCCAAAGGGAGTCTCGTAGGCCTTTACATCCCAGCCGATGCCCCACTCGTCGGTATAAGCTTTATCGTCCATATAATAGGAATTCGCCCAGCCGACCGAGGTCAAGAGCATGTCCTCACCGAGGGCGCGTTCCAACTCGTAGGTGTTGCCGCCGCCGTGCGGGTTATGCACACGCTTGCCCTGAAGTTCCATATCGGCGCGCAAGCGCGTGGCAAACTCCGGCGTAAAGCTGGCCTGCATCGGGCAGCGGTCGGGTTCTTCGTGGTTGAGCGCCATTTCGACGCGTTCTCTCGGTTTCATCATTTCTGTCCGTAGACGTTCTGGTAGCGATCGTAGAGTTTGTCGATATCGTTTGGATCCATGGTCAGCGGGGCGCCCAGCATGAGCGAAGTCCAGGCGATGGCGGCATTATCTTCCGTCATCACCGCGGCTTTGACGGCCTTTTCTGCCGTTGACCCGATGGTAAATACGCCGTGACTTTGCAACAGGCAGGCCGGGCTGCGGCTGCCTCTGAGCGTGTCCACCACGATCTGGCCGATTTCTTCCCCGCCGATCAGGGCAAACCCGCCGCAGGGAATCGCTCCGCCGAATTCATCGCCCATCGCTGTAGTAATGCAGGGGATGCTGCGCCCGTGGGTGGCAAAAGCTGTGGCATAACGCGAATGCGTGTGGACAATGCCTTTTACTTCGGGCATGTGGCGGTAAATATAGCAATGTGAAGCCGTGTCGGAGGAGGCTTTATAGTTTCCTTCGACGATTTGACCTTCAAGGTCAACGACGACCATTGTTTCAGGCGTTAAATCAGGAAATTTGATGCCGCTGGGTTTGATTACCACCAGCCCGGATTCCGGATCGCGGGCGCTAACGTTGCCGCTTGTCCAGGCAACAAGGTTGTTACGCGGCAGTTCTAGGTGTAATTGAACGAGGTCTTCTTTGAGTTTTTCTAGCATAAAACTTTCTCGCTTTTTTGTGCGCGATTACGCGCTGAGCGCATCCACGGCGGCTCTTTCGATGACAAGTCCCTTTTCGTAGCGTTCCATAAATGTTAAAAAGCCAGCTACATCCTTTGGATCAGGGGCTATCGTTGTGCCGCTTTCATCAGCAAAAACTTTGTTTGAGAGATAGGCTTCCAGGGTTTCATTCTTTTCTTTATTCAGCTTATAGGCAGCCAGCAAGGCGATTCCCCAGGCCCCGCCCTCGCCTGCCGTCTCCATGACAGAGACTGGGACATTCATGGCCGCCGCCATCATCTTTTGGCCGACTTGCTTTGTTTTGAAGAAGCCACCGTGACCGAGAATCTGGTCAATTTTCACTTTTTCGCGCTCAAAGAGAATATCCAATCCGATCTTCAATGCGCCCAGCGCCGAGAACAGGTGCACGCGCATGAAGTTTGCCAGCGTGAAGCGACTTTCAGGGGTGCGCACGAACAGGGGGCGTCCCTGTTCAAGATGGGTGATATGCTCGCCCGAAAGATAGTTGTAGGCCAGCAGGCCGCCGCCGTCTGCATCGCCGTGGAGGGCCTGTTGATAGAGCATTTCAAATAATTCGGATTGCCCGATCTCCGCGCCAAGCGCCGCGGCGAATTCCTGGAACAGGCCGACCCAAGCATTCAGATCGGATGTGCAGTTGTTGCTATGCACCATGGCCACAGGCTTGCCCATTGGCGTCGTCACCATATCGATTTCGGGATAGACTTGCGAGAGCGCCTTTTCCAAAACAATCATGGCAAAGACGGATGTTCCCGCAGAAACATTGCCCGTGCGCGCGGCAACACTGTTGGTCGCCACCATACCCGTACTTGCGTCGCCTTCCGGTGGAGAGAGTGGAATACTCGCGTGTAGTTGTCCGGTAGAATCGAGCAGTTTTGCGCCTTCTGCAGTGAGAACGCCGCCGGCCTCGCCTGCCACAAGGACTTTGGGCAGGATGTCCTGGAGCTTCCACGGAAAATTTTCCGCTGCGAGCCGTTCGTTGAACAGCGCCAACATATTTTCATTGTAGGTATTGGTCTGGCTATCGATGGGGAACATGCCCGAGGCTTCGCCAACGCCCAGCACTTTTTGACCGGTCAGTTTCCAATGCACATAACCTGCCAGCGTGGTCAGATGGCTGATCTCCCGGATATGCGGTTCCCGATTCAAAATCGCCTGATAAAGGTGCGCAATACTCCAGCGCTGAGGAATATTGAATTGAAACAACTCCGTGAGTTGTTCGGCTGCCTGCCCGGTGATGGTGTTGCGCCAGGTGCGAAACGGGACGAGTAGATTTTCATCCTGATCAAAAGCCATATAGCCGTGCATCATGGCGCTGAAGCCCATAGCGCCAACACTTTTGAGCGGAGTGTTGTGCTGCTCTACCACCGCTTGACTGAGTTCGCGGTAGCTTGCCTGCAAACCCGCCCAGACATCTTCGAGGCTATACGTCCAGATGCCGTTTTCGTAGCGGTTCTCCCAGGCGTGGCTTCCCGTTGCAATCGGCTTGTGATCTTCACCAATCAGCACTGCTTTGATGCGCGTGGAACCCAATTCGACGCCTAAAATAGTTTTTCCGCTCCCTATGGCTTGACGGATATCATTTTGCTTCATATTCATCACTCATTAGATAATTTCTAAAGTAGCCGGGCGAGGGATGATTTTTCCATCCACCTCGACTTCGACAAACGGCCAATCTGGGATTTCGGTGAGGATTTCGGCGTGATCAGCGTGGATCAGGATGGTATCTTCGGATTTGGTGCCGGTGATGGATGGATTCCAGGCATAGGCCTGACCGGCGGTAACGATGGTGTTCTCACCCGGGGCGGCTACGGCTTCCCGGGGCTGGTAGCCCGCCGGGCCGCCCTGATGATGAAGCTGCCACTCGTTCTCGAAGCCGTGTTGTGCATATAGGGTTTGTGCCAGTTTAAAAATAGTGCCTAAGCTTCTGCCAGGGCGCGTGGCGGCAATAAGCGCCGCATCAATCTCGGCAACGGCCTGGGCTTTACGGCGTAGTTCGGCGGGCATGGGGCCAAAGTGAATTAGCCGTGTCACCGAGCAAACCAATCCGTGCTGCCGTCCGCAGAGCACCAGCATGGCATATTGCTCGAGTTTTTTCTGCGTGGGCAGCGGGTGACGGAAATAGTAGACGCGCTCGTCGGTGGCAATCAGGTTGATAATCGGCTGCACGCCGCGGCGCTGGGTTTCTGCGCCTAGCAGAGCTGCAATCTCAAATTCTGTCATGCCAGGCTGCACCTGCCGGATGGCGGTATCCATTGCGGCGGCGCATTCGCGCGCCAGGCCTCGGAAACGCGCCTGCTCTTCGGGTGTCAGAACCAGCCGCAAAGGAGTCAGCTCCGCGCTCAAATCGGTATCGCCAGGATATATGCCGTCCGTCCCCAAATGCAAGCCAGTGGTACGGCGGGCAATTTCATCCACCGTGTGATACCAATCGGTGACAATAAATTCCCAACCCTGGGCTTCAAGCTTTTCTTCGGCGCGCAGGCGGGCGGCCTCAATATTATTGGTAATCAGATAACGACCGACGGGCGTGATGAGCAGTGCAGCCACGCCCACGCTATCGGCGGTATTGACGTAGGATGCCGCCCCGCCCGTTAGCCAGGCAAAGTTGGCAACGCTCTGGAGGAGTAAAGCGTTCAGGCCGTGCCGGGCTAACAGGGCGTCGATATTGGCAAGCTTGAGGGATAATTCTGAACTCATCATTTATTGATGCAAGTACACATTCCAGCCGAGGTATTTGCCCAGCGCTTCCTGAATAGCGGAAGCAGTTTCCGATAAATTGACGGCGACATGGTGTTCGTAGCCGTTCTCGCAGATGTAGTGGAGCAGGTTTTGCAAGTTGGGGATTTTGACAACGCCGTAGCCGCCAAAGGTCTTGATCGGATCGTCGGTGAGTTCGCCTTCGCCAACGTAGGCGGAAATCTGTCCGTTGAGGTCATCGGTGGAGACCCGTAGGTAGGTGAACGGGCCGGTGCGCACGCGACCAACTACGGTGCCAAAGGTATTTTCTTTGCCCACAGTCCCGGCGATGATTTCCTGATAATCCATCACGGGGATATTATCGGGGGCAATCGTGTCATCGACAAAAATATCTTTGGGCAAGTTCGAGCAGTGGAAGATGACGCCCTTGTCGGGGTCATCACCGTAGTTGTTGTTCCAGTCTACGACAGCGCTGGGTGTTTGGGAGGCTAGCGCCAGGGCATACATGCCCACAACCCCGGCGATGTCGGTTTCGCAAGCGGAAGGCATGAGTTTATTGCTCATCATACTCATCAACGTACAGGGAACCACGCCAAAAAATTCTTCCATTGATGTCCAGCACTGGATCGCGCTGGCGACCAGTTGCATCTCTTCCATCCAGGTATCCATGACAACGCCGAATTTTGCCATTTTGAGCAGGGCATCATCGGGGATGTCTTTAGTGGGCACGTAGGCGGTAATCTGGGCTAATTTTTCAACTACCTGAGGCTCGTCATCGGGCAATCGTTCGACACGCCCGAAGGCTTCCGAAAGGTCGAGAGTTTCCACCGAAATGCCAGAATGTTCGAGTAATTTTTCGCTATAACGCACCGTATTGAAGGCCGTAGGCCGCGCACCCAACGCGCCGATGCGAGCATTTTTCAGGCCGCCGACCAAGCGGCAAACAGAAGCAAAGCTGCGCAAGTCGGCGCGGAAGCTGGCACTCTCCGGATCGACGGTGTGCAGTTCGGTCAGGGTGTATTTAATGCCATACTGGCGCAAGTTGTTGCAGGCCGACATTTTGCCGCAAAACGAGTCGCGGCGGTCAGCAATGGTCATGTGGGTGGCATCATCCGGGAAGGCCTGGATCAGCACCGGGACGTTCAGATCAGCCCAACGCAGGGCGTTGGCAATCGCCCGCTCGTCACCAAAATTGGGCAGGGTCACCAAGATGCCATCGATTTCATCACTGTGCGCCCTAAAGAGGTCGGCGCATTTTTGAGCATCTGACAGGCTTTCGATGCTACCGTAGGTAGTTTCGTCGGGAGTGAGCGCAATCGCTTTTATGCCCTCTTCTTCGAGAACCTTCAGGATTGTGGCTCTTCCGGTTTCGCATAAATGGGATGGGAAAAATCCCCGATTTCCAACGATCACGCCAAGTGTTAGATTATTCATAATTTCCTCATGACTCATTCTCGGACTGAACTTTTGCGCACAATTAATCTGGGTTCGACCCAGCAAACATCGGGGTAAAATTCTTCACCGTCTTGATGGGCCTGAATAGATTTTGAAATTTGCTCAACAGCAATTGCGCCCAAAGTGACGGCGTTTTGACGAATCGTGGAAAGAGTTGGATAAAAATAAGCCGCTTCAGGGATATCGTCAAAGCCGACAACGCCCAAATCTTGGGGAACATTTAACCCCATCCGTCTCGCAGCCTGAAATACCCCTAACGACATTTGATCATTGCAGACGAAAACGGCATCAATATCTGGCGATTTTGCAATTAGTGCATGGATGCCAACTTCACCACTGGCCGCAGACCAATCGCCCTCGACTTTCAAATTTTCCAAATCATCGAGTCCCGCTTCCTGCATAGCCTCGCGCCAACCCAGTTCACGTTGTTTGGCTTCCCACCATGTGAAAGGGCCACAAATAATACCAATGCGGCGATAGCCTTGCTCCAGCAGGTGTTGGGTTGCCAAATAGCCCCCAAGGCGGTTATCCATCGCAACCACTGTCTCATTCTCGGTTTTTTCTTTGTTCAAATATACAATCGGGAGACCAATATCCAACGCTGTTTGCGATAAATCTAAAAAGTAATCATTGATGCCAGGCACAGCCCAAATAATCCCCTCCACTTGGCGCGATATGAGATTGCGAATAATTTCGTCGATACGATCCGTCTCGAAACGGTCCAGCAGACTTAGGAGGAACGATAAACCTAATTCGTTGGATTTTTGCTCGATACCAGTCAGGGCGCTTGTAGAACCATAATAACCCAACCCGAACCCGATCACCCCCAATGTATTACTTCTACCGCGACTCAAACTGCGCGCCAGCACATTGGGGGCATACCCTAAATCTGTAATAACTTTTTGCACTCGAGTTCGTGTATCAGGAGAAACATCCGGGCGATTATTGATCACGCGCGAAATTGTTTGCGTAGAAACTCCTGCTGCCTTGGCTACATCTTTGATGGTGATCTTGTGGTTGAGTGCCATCTGCGTCCTTCAATATGTTATCGTTCACGTTATCGCTAATAATTCGTAAAGCCACTATAGCACGAGTTGTTACGATTCTCAAGAACAATATGTGGTTTATCATACGATTTAAGTGATTTTAAGCAGATATTATTGCGAAATCAGCTAGCAGAAAATTGTTATCGCTTCCGTTATCGATAACACAACGGCAACTTTGTGCTAAAATGTTGCTTTGCGTTGATAATACAAATAACAAGAGAAAGGTTGAATAGGAATTTACAGATGAACAAACTTGAAGGTATTTTATGGGATATGGATGGCGTACTCGTGGATACCGGTGAATTTCATTTCCATTCCTGGCAAACTGCGCTGGATGCCCACAATATCCCCTTCTCGCGACAGGCTTTCCGGGAAACCTTTGGTATGAACAACACCGGGATTCTGAAACTGCTGCTCGGCGAACGCTTCATCCCTACGCTATACGAAGAAATCAGCACCCAAAAAGAGATTAGTTTTCGCCAGGCTATTCAGGGGAAGGTTGCGCTTTTGCCCGGTGTGAGCGGTTTGCTCGATGCCGTACAAAAAGCAGAAATTCCACAGGCTATCGCCTCATCTGCTCCCCCTGAGAATATTCACGCCATTATCAGTGAACTGGGTTTGGGCGATTTCTTCCAGGCACAGATTTCAGCCTTTGCCATGCCCGGCAAGCCCGATCCGGCGGTCTTTCTGGCCGCGGCGCAGGCGTTGAAAGCGACTCCGTCAGCGTGTGTCGTCATCGAAGATGCCATCGCCGGAGTGCAGGCTGCTCAGCGAGCCGGGATGAAGTGCATCGCCGTCACAACCACGAATAGCGCCAGTGTTCTTAGTTTTGCCGACCGGGTTGTGGCAAATCTGGTTGAACTTACGGTGAAAGACTTGGAATTATTGTAGCGGAATTTCAGGCTTGTCCCAGCCGCGCCCAACGCTCAACGGGGAAACCACGCGCAGAAAATGGGCGAAAAATGGCAGCAACCCTCGCAGGCGTTTTTCCGTCTCCTCACGGCTGGCATCCCGCGCCTGGCGCAGCTCGTCTGCATCCACACCATAGATGAGGGGATCCTCCCAGGCCAGCCAATCCACATCTTGACGGAATAATTCATCTCGCAACAACAGCACCATCTCGATCAAGATGCCAAAATCGTGGCTCTCGATCTGAGGCAACAGCGCCGTCAGTTGAGCGGCGTTCATCACCATATACGACCAGGCAAAATCGAAATATTTCCCAAACAGCAACTCCCCCGCTTCAATGAGCAGATGTTCCAAACGGCGATAATTTTGCGGATAAGTAGCCCAGGCCGATGTAGACCGTTGAAAGAGCGTCGGGCGGGACGCAGCCCGGGCGCTGGCGGCGCGCAAATCGGCCTGATACTGTGCCCGATGCTGTGTTCCGTAAGCGAAGATGATCCGATCCAGATCGCATAAATGCAACGCAGTCTCCACCACGCATGCCCGTATCGCCTGCCGATATCCGCTAAGATAATGGTCGCCGGGCAGCGTTCCGGGCGTGTTGAGATTGACGGCAAAAAAATCATCCGCTCCCATCCATTGCAGATATTCGCCTTGGCGCTGCTCAGTTGGCGGCGAAAGACTGATAAACGCCCGCTCGAAATTTTCTTTGAGAAACGATGTGATCGCCTGAATCTGCGCCAGCATCAGCCCTGTGGGATCGTGCAGCGGCGAAACCAGTACCGCAGCCGTCATTGGGCAAAAGCCTCCAGCATGGCAGCCACGTTCGCCATCGGAATATCCGACATCATGCGGTGCGAAGGCGCCAGCAATAAACCGGTTCCATTGGGGGCCAGTTCGGTTTTGCAGCGCGCAACGGCCTGCTGCACCTCGGCGGGAGAGCCGTAGGGCAGCACCGTTTGGGTAGAGATGCCGCCATAATAGGCTAACTGCGTGCCAAAGGTGCTTTTCAGCCAGGTGTGATCGAGTACTTCCGGCTGAACGGGGTTGAGGGTCGTCAGGCCAATTTCGACCAAATCTGGGAGGATCGGCATGATCTGTCCATCAGAGTGCATCAATATCGGCAGCCCGGCCTCGCGAAATGGTTCGAACAAGCGTGCCAGCCGCGGCTTGATGAATTGCCGCCACATCGCTGGGGAAAAGAGCAAACTCTTTTGGGCGCCATAATCATCGCCAAAGTAGCCGCCATCCACCCCCAAGGCGATGAAGCGACGAATCAGCACCAGTTGAATTTCGGTGATTCGCTCAAGAATTTCCTCGACAAATATTTCATCTATCGCTAAATCCAGTAAAAAATATTCAAAGCCGCGCAACGACCAGGCGCGCTCAAACAAGGCCCAGCCGAAATTTGGCGTTATAAAATGCTGGCCCTGATCAGCGGCTATTTTGGCCGCGGCATCATCCAGCAGATGCGGGGCGTGCGGATCGGGCCAGGCGAAAGCATCCAACTCTTTCGAATCGGCCAGCGGATTGAAAGCAGTGTAGTAGCCCTCCTCCTCCACGTCGAACCCTGCACCCCACCAGTCAAATTTAATTTTCCCGTCGGGGCTATAGCTTGCCGGGTATGAAAGATCAACCCGGAGCATGTGGTTGCCTAGCCTATTGGGCAAATTTTCCAAAGAACAATCGAGATGGGCGGCTAATTCTTCGCCCATGGATTGCGTATAATTCACCTGAGTAGGCAGATGGTTTACCGGTTGATGGGTGAGCGCCTTGCGCACACGTTCTTTTGGAGTCAAGATTACCACCGTTGATGTACTGATTTTTTAATCATAGTTTTATAGATGTCACGGACGGCTGCCATCGTTTCAGCGGAAAGCGGCGTTAAATCGGCGGCCCTGGCATTCTCGGCAGCCTGTTGGGAATTTTTAGCGCCTGGGATGGTGCAACTGACCGCATCGAACATCAGAATCCAGCGCAAGGCAAACTGCGCCATACTGCTGCCCTGGGGGATGAGCAACCGTAATTTTTCGACGGCTTCCAACCCCAATTTGTAATCGACCCCCGAGAAAGTTTCGCCGACATCGAAAGCTTCCCCATGACGATTATATTGGCGGTGATCGTCGGCGGTAAATTGCGATTTCGGGTTAAATTTCCCACTCAGCATCCCCGAAGAAAGCGGCACGCGGGCCAGAATGCCAACTTTTCGCCGTTGGGCTTCGCTGAAGAATAATTCGTTGGGGCGCTGGCGAAAAATATTGTAGATAATCTGTACCGACTGAACCCCTGGATACTCGATAGCCTTCAGGGCCTCTTCCATTTTTTCGACACTGACGCCATAATAGCGCAGCTTGCCAGCCTGCACTAAATCGTCCAGTATGCCGAAAACTTCCGGGCGATAATATACCTCTGTCGGCGGGCAATGCAATTGCACCAGATCAAGGGTTTCGGTCTCGAGGTTCTTGAGGCTGCGCTCGACAAAGCGAGTGATATTTTCTCGATTATACCCATCGGCTGTGTGAGGGTTCAGCCGCCGCCCCGCCTTGGTAATGATATAGAACTCTTCCGGACGCTCGCGTTTGAGTTGCGCCAATAGTTTTTCACTGCGGCCATCCCCGTAAACATCCGCCGTATCGAAAAGATTGATGCCTTCATCTAAAGCAGTGTGCAAGGCGGCAATGGCATCTTTTTTCTCAACCTGGCCCCAATCGGCCCCAATTGCCCAGGCTCCAAAACTTACGGCTGAAACCCGCCAGCCAGTACGACCAAATTCTCGATAGTTCATTAATTAATCCGTATTCGTTCAGTTGATAACCGGTAGCAGGGAAGGGACAGGCCTGCCCTGGATG
>JABGRQ010000040.1 GCA_018648225.1 Chloroflexota bacterium | reverse complement strand
CGACAGCGATGATGATTTTGACTACGACGACTACGAAGACGAAGAAGAAGACGACGACTAAATAAATAAAAAATCCTGTGTGACTGCTCAGCCTCGAACAAAAAGAGGCCGAAAAAAGGGGTGTGCGTGGGGGCGTACGCCCCCACGCACACCCCTTTTTTCGGAATTCTCTCTGCGAAGGCGATAGCCTGAGCAGTTACAGACGGTGTATAATACCCCCATGCAACCTTCACGCGATTTCACCCCCGAACTGATCCCTCGCAAGGGCGAATGGATTGCCTGGGTTTTGGCAGGCCTGGCGTTGATCTTTTGGGGAATTGTCCGCTTTCGGGTTGAATCCGCACCCTGGGGAGCGATTGCCCTGTTTGTGATTCTATTTCTCTCGGCGGGGAGCATCAGCCTGGGAAACTGGGTGGATCGCCACACCGTGCTGAGTCTTGACCCCGAGGGAATCCAGTACCGCAACGGCCTGCGCAGCATCAACCTGAAATGGAAAGACATCCAGGAAGTGCGCGTTCTGGAATCAAATTGGGGGCAGCGCGTCCAGGTGATTAGCCCGACGATCAGCTTCATTTTCAGGACGCTGGGCGAAGTGCGGGTGCAAGATAGTCTCAAAGGCCGCTTGGGCTTCGCCGAAGGCGCGTTCATTTTAA
Source organism: Chloroflexota bacterium (assembly GCA_018648225.1). Classification (NCBI taxonomy): domain Bacteria; kingdom Bacillati; phylum Chloroflexota; species Chloroflexota bacterium. Next base: position 11,385 of record JABGRQ010000040.1, on the reverse strand, counting down.
AAGAAATTCTCGCATCGGCAGGTTTATCCAAAAGCACCGATAGCGAAAAAGTGCGCTATTATACCCGTCCGTAGGGGCGGGGCAAATTGGCCGCGTTCCTACTGGCGCTCTCTGATGTATTGAGGGCGCTTTTTGTTTCCCCTCACCCCCAACCCCTTTCCCAAAGTTGGGAGAGGGGTTGGGGGTGAGGGCTAAGGAGTGAGATATGAAAAAGATGAGTATTGACGAACAAGTAGCCCTGTTGATGCAAGGCACCGAATATGGCGACGCCAATTTATATCAGGCCATGGCGAACGAACTGAAACAACGTCTGAGCGAAGCCGAAAAAGCTGGCCGCCCGCTAAAAGTATATTGCGGCTTCGACCCGCGCACCTCCGACCTGCACCTGGGGCATACCGTACCGATGCGCAAGTTACGCCAGTTTCAGGAGTTAGGCCACGAAGTGACCTTTGTCGTCGGCAACTACACCTCGCTGATCGGCGACCCTTCGGATAAAGACAAACTGCGCCCGCAGCTCACCGCCGAAGAAGTGGACTACAATGCCCGCACCTACGCCGAGCAGGCCTACAAAATTCTCGACGCCGAACAGACAAAAATCGTCTACAACGCCGACTGGCTCTCGAAATTGACCTTTGCCGAGTTGATTGAACTGGCTTCCAATTTCACCATTCAGCAGTTCATGACGCGCGAAAATTTTCGCCTGCGCTGGGATAAAGGCGACGCGGTCTACCTGCATGAGACTTTTTACGCCATCATGCAAGGTTACGATGCCTATGCCTTGCGCACCGATGTGCAGGTGGGCGGCACCGACCAATTATTCAATATTGTCACCGCGGCGCGCAAGTTGATGGCTTCCAAAGATGTTCAGCCTAATATCGGCATTATTATGGGCATATTGCCGGGCACGGATGGTGAAATCAAGATGAGCAAATCGTTGGGCAATCACATCCCCTTGCTGGCAACCCCCGAGGATATGTACGGAAAAGTGATGAGTGTCCCCGATAAGGCGATGGGCGATTTTTACCGTCTGGTCAGCCGCCTGACTCCGCCGGAGATTGAGGCCATCGAAAAAGAACTTACCGATGGCAACGTACACCCGCGCGATGCCAAAATGCGCCTGGCACGCGAGATTGTCTCGATCTACCACAGCGAGACAGCCGCCAAAGAAGCCGAAGCCGCCTTCGTGCGCGTCTTCCAGCAAGGCGATGTACCCGAAGATATGGAAGCGTACACGCTCCAGGCTGGTCAGTCTGTGCTGGATGTACTCACCGAGAGTGGTCTGGTGAGCAGCCGCGGCGAGGGAAGGCGCATGGTGCAACAAAACGCCGTCAGCCTGGATGGCGAAAAACTCACCGACGCTTTGGCCGAATTCCCAGGCTCTGGCGTGCTGCGCGTGGGCCGCCGCAAATTTGTGCGCGTGGTGAAATAGATAGCATTAACAAATCTCGTAATGAGCGAGGCCCGTGCAAGACTTCGAATGTCTGTAAAAAGGAAACGCATGTCCAACGCGAATCTTTTGCCGAAAGAAATCCCCGCCTGTGCCGCGCGGCTGCTTGCCCGCCCAGAATGGTTCGCCGATCCGGGCATCGTCCAGCGCACGAAACTGGCAAAAGCCCGCGGGCTGGCGCGTCGGCTCAGTAGTCCGCGTTTCGCAGGCACCGAAATTGCCGCCATAGCGCTGGGGCACACCATCTATTTTCGCCAGATGGAAGCATATAACCCCCACGCTCCACGCGGGCTGGCCTTGCTGGCCCATGAGATTAAACATATCGAACAAGTAGAACGGTACGGCCTGGTGAGTTTTTATTGGCGCTATTGGCTAGACTACCGCCGACAAGGCTATGGCGAGGCGCTTCCATTTGAAACGGAGGCCTATCAATTTGAGCGTCTTGTGCGGGCGCAATTGAAAAATGAGTTCGCTCTCAACGCTGGGCGCACACCCTGCCTCGAAATGGCCGCTCCCCACAGCCCCAATCCCGCCTTTAGCCTGACCAGATTCCAGGTGTGATTGAGAAGTGAAGCAATCGCACCCTTCAAATAATGATGCCTGACACTTGCATTTCGTGGCCAGATTTGGCATACTGATATAGAAGTTTAAAAAATAGCTCCAAAGTTTATTGGCAAAGACCCACAATTTTACTGGAGGTACAGTTATGTCTAAAAAAGACTGGGAAGTTGAAAAAGTGAACTACTGCCACCATGTTGGCAAAGAAGTTGCCCTCGAAGCCGAAGTCGTTCACCCCGCAGAATGGCTGCCCGATCAACCGCCGCGCATTGTGGCACATCGCTGCAGCGAGGGCACAGCCTGCAATCTCGATGGCCGCGGCAGTTGCGTCTGGGCAGGCACCAACCCCACTTACGACCCCTTTCGTGAGTAACCCCTATAATTTATAACGCATCGAAAAGTGAAAGCGGGGCGGCTTGCCGCCCTGCTTTCATTTTTCGATTTATGCTATACTTGTCGTGTGAACAGCAACCCGCATCTCTGGCAAATTTGGGCAGATGCCCTCCACCGCTGGGGGCTAGATAACCTCGTGGCCACCCTGCTCGAATCAACCGGGCCGCTAAATATCCTCGGTGCTCAACTGGTTTATCTCGGCCAGCCAGTTTTAGGTCAATTTCTTTCACAGGAACACAGCAACGCCTTTGCCAATTTGCTTGAAAGCCCGGAGATGACGCAGGCATTCAGCACATATCTGCGAAAACACACTCAACTATCCTGAAATTTTCCGTATATTGGAGGTAACTCCCCGTGGCCTTCACCGGTCTCATAGGTCTGGCTTTTATCCTCGTCTTTTTCGGACTCATTCTGTTCTTCACAGCTGTCTGGCGTGAAGATGCTGAAACCCACTTACGCCCCATCCCTGCGTTCGAAAAATTGAGCCGCGCCATCGGGCTGGCCGTAGAAGCTGGCTCGCGGCTGCATATCAGCCTGGGACGCGGCAAACTCTCTGGCACAGAGAGCGCGGCTGCCTTTGTGGGGTTAAGCGTGCTGGAGAATATCATTCGCTCCGCATCATCGGGGGATAACCCACCCATCGCCACCAGCGGCGATGCCACCCTCGCCATTTTGTCACGCGATACCCTCAGCGCTACCTACCGCGAAATCGGCATCAGCGATCAATATCACCCCACCAGCGGCGAACTCACCGGAATGACGCCCTTTTCCTACGCGGTGGGCGCCCTTTCCACTGTCGAAGATAAAAAAACCAGCACCCATATTCTGTTGGGACATTTCGGTAACGAAGTTGCCCTGATTGGCGATGCCGCGGAGCGCAACAACGACCTGACCCTGGCTGGAACCGACAATCTGCCTGCCCAGGCCATTCTCTTCGCTACCGCGCAAGAACCCCTCATCGGGGAAGAACTCTACGCCAGTGGAGCCTATACCCAGGCCGGGCGGATGCATATTGCCAGTTTGCGCGCTCAGGATATTATGCGCTGGCTGCTAGTTGCCATCATCGTTGGGGGTGTCATCCTTAACTTCGCCGGTCTGGATCAACTCGTTGGCGAGCTGCTGGGGGGCATCGCGCCATGAAACTGAATTTCAAATTCAAGTCTCCGGTTTCTACCGCAATCGCCATCGGTGTGGGGCTGGTTGTGCTTCTGGGCTACTTTTTTGGCACCGATACCTTGGGCGAAACCACCAGTCTGGGCTTTTTACGCAATTATCTCCTTCAGGGGGCCATCATTTGGGCTTCTGTGGCGCTGATCGTCGGCGTTGCCAACCTCAGCGGCGTGCACCTGCGTAAAATCCGCAAAAAAGAAGGCAGCGGATACAGTTTTGTGCTGCTACTAGCGCTCATCATCACCCTCGGCATTGGCGTTTACGATATTGCCCAAACCCATCTACATGGCGAGCCAAACTTCCAGCGCATCCGCTGGGTTTTCACCTACATTCAACTACCCATTGAAACCAGTCTGATGGCCGTCCTCGCCATCAGCCTGACGTACGCGGCCGCACGGCTGCTCTCGCGGCGGCTGAACCTGTTTTCAATGGTCTTCGTCGGCGTGGTATTGCTGCTACTCATCGGCGCCGCGCCGCAGATCGCGGCCCAGGCTCCGTTGCTGGCCGAAATTCGCAACTGGATTTTACGCGTTCCGGCGCTGGCCGGAGCACGCGGCATTTTACTCGGGGTGGCGCTGGGCACCATCGCCACTGGCATTCGCATACTCACCGGCAGCGACCGGCCTTACGGAGGGTAGCCCATGAGCGAAATACGCTGCCCAATGTGTGGCAAATCGAACCCCGAACACTCCGAAACCTGTCAATATTGCCAGGCGCGGTTGACACCGTTAATGGTCTCTGGCGATGATGCCAACAGCGGATTGCCGGATTGGTTTAACGAAACGACCCCCGAGGCAGACACCCCCGCGACGGATTCAGATTCCGAAGACTGGCTCAACAGACTCCGCCCGGAAGAGGATTCCGAAGAAGAAGAGGATGCTGCCCCCTTTGATGATTCCGGTGACGATTGGCTTGGCCGGATGCGCGCCTTCGACGATGAAGAGACCGACGACGAAACTGAAGCCGAAGAAGAATCTTCCATTTTTGATGGCAAATTACCCGAATGGATGAGCAGCGACGAAAGCGCAGAAAACACTCCCGCGGATACGGATGACTGGCTGGCCTCATTGGGCAACGACAGTGCCGAATCGCCAGCCCCAGAAGCCCAGCCAGAAGCCAGTGAAGAGATACCCGAATGGATGCTGGGCGATCCTGCCCCAGCATCAACCCCGACAGCGGAGCCCGCTGCTGAAGCTGAAGACGCGCCCGATTGGCTCTCCACATTAGGCAGCGCCAGCGCCGAAGCACCCGATATGGCAGCCGAACCCTCGGCTCACGAAGAACTCCCCGATTGGATGCTCGCCTCAAGCAGCCCTGGCGACGCCGCCCCGGCGACAGAATCGGCGCCGGACATGCCAGTAACCAGCCCCGAGGCCGATCCCGAACTTCCCGATTGGTTAGCTGGCGCCGCTGCGGAGGCCGAATCCAGCTCTCCTGCACCGGAAAGCGAATCCGAAGCTCTGCCCGACTGGATGTTCAGCACCGACGATGAACATCCCTTTGCAGCCGCTCCATCGGACGACAGTTCACAGGAAGATGGCATCCCGGACTGGATGTCGGGCGAAGAAGATGAAACGCTCTATGCCGATGCGCTCCATGCCGCAGAATTACCAACTATTTTGCCCGATACCAGCCCCTTAACGCCAGATTGGCCGACAGGGTTTGCTGAAGATTCGCAAACAACGGATGAACCTGGCGATGCGGATGAGACTTTGATCCCAGGCGATGATTTTGAACCCGACTGGTTGGGAAAGCTGGGAACAGATGATTCGGCAGCCGAATTCTTCGAGATGGAAAGCGGGCTGGACGATGCCGATGAGGGGTTGTTTGCCCTCGGCGAGTTGAGCGACGCGTTCAGCGATAGCGCAGACGATGCCCCCACCCTCAGCGGGGAGGCTGCCCCGGCCGATTTGCCCGATTGGCTGCAAGCCATGCGCCCGGTCGAATCCAGCGCAGATGATTCGCCCGCAACTCATGGCCCCGTTGAGCAAGCTGGGCCACTGGCTGGTTTAAGCGGGTTATTGATCGCCGAACCCGAAATTGCCGGGCTGAAGAAAGCGCCCACATTTTCTTCCAAATTGAAAGTTACCCAGGCGCAGCAAGAGCACGTACACATCTTTCGAGAATTACTGGAAAGCGAAGGCCATCCGAAATCGGTGCGCGAACCGATCCAAATCTCATCACAAAATCTCTTGCGCTGGGTGAGCGCTATTCTCTTGATTCTGGTGATTATGCTGGGCGTGGTCAGTGAAAGCCAAAGCGTACCCCCGCCTTCGGGAGCGGCGATCCCCGCCGGGATGTTGCAGATCAGCGAGTTGATCGAAACTCTGACTCCAACGGATCCGGTGTTAATTGCATTTGATTATGAACCCGGCACATCGGGCGAGATGAACGCCGCGGCAGCCGCCGTAGTGGATCATTTGATGCTCAAGGGCGCGTACCTGAGCCTGGTTTCCACCTCCCCCACGGGGCCAGCCCTGGCAGAACATTTCATTCATACCGTTGTGAGTCAGCATGGTTACACCAGCGGGAATCAGTACACAAATCTCGGCTATATTCCCGGCGGCGCAGCGGGGTTGTTGGGGTTTGTGCAAATGACCCAGCACGTTACCCCATTGACTTTCGATGGCCTGGATGCCTGGCACACTCCCGCATTAAGCCAAATTCAAACCCTGGCAAATTATAAACTCGTGGTGGTGATTTCCGACGATCCCGATATCGCCCGCTCATGGATCGAGCAGGTGCAGCCGACTTTAGAAAACACACCCATGATCGCAATTGTCAGCGCGCAGGCCGAGCCGATTTTGCACCCCTATGCCAGTGGCGAAAATGCCCAACTCAAAGGGCTAATCAGCGGCATCAGCGGCGGGGCGGCTTACGAACAGGTTATCGGCAAACCCAACCTGGCCCGCACCTATTGGGATACGCTCAATTATGCCTTGATGGCGGCGGTGGTTGTGCTGCTGATCGGCAGCGGGGTCAATTTAATGACCTTCTTTGTGAAGAAGAAACCCACAGGAGAGACTGCGTGAATATTGCTACCATGAGTCTGGCTGACCTGAGCGGTGCGCTGTTGGGATTTTCGCTGACGATTTTCATTTTGAGCTATGTGATTGGCGACAATTTCCTCTTCCGTCTGGCGACGCATATTTTTGTGGGCACGGCGGCGGGGTATGCCACGATTATTACCCTCTATAATATTGTTATTCCTCATCTCGTGTTCCCGCTGCTGGATGGCAACCAGGGCGCAATGATTCTGGCGGTGAGCTATCTGATCCCCAGCGTATTATTGCTGATGAAACTTTCATCACGTTTGAGCCAATTGGGTAACCCGGCGGTCGCCATTCTGGTGGGGGTTGGTGCAGCCGCCGCAATCGGCGGCGCCACCTTCGGGACCATCTTTCCGCAAACAACCGCATCTATCCATGTATTTGAAAACGGATTGATTAACGGACTGGTTATTTTGATCGGCACATTGAGCACGCTGTTATTTTTCCAGTTTTATACGCGTACAGACGAAGCCCAAACCAAATCCGCGGGCGCCTTGACCCGAATTCTACGCTGGAGCGGTAAAGCCTTCATCGCCATTACATTTGGGGCTTTATTTGCCGGTGTGTATATTGCGGCGATTACTGCTCTAATCGAGCGTTTCATGTATCTATGGATATTTATTAAAGGGCTAATTTCTCCCGTATGATGTCTTCGATTGTTGTTACCGACTCTATTCTGGCAATAGATATTGGCTCGATCACCACCCGGGCCGCGTTATTCGATGTAGTCGGTTCGCGTTATCACTTTATTGCCACAGGCACTGCGCCCACAACCGCTGCCCCGCCGTTTGGCGATGTGCGCGAGGGCGTCAACCGCGCCATTTACCGCCTGCAAGAAATCACCGGGCGCACACTGCTCGGCTCCGATGCCAGCTTGTTGATCCCGGTTCAGCCTGACGGCAGCGGCGTTGACAAGTTAGTGGTAACACTCTCGGCGGGGCCGAATATCCGCGTGGTCGCGGTGGGCCTGCTCGAAAATGTCTCGCTGGAAAGCGCCCGCAATCTGGCAAAGACCAGCTATACCACGGTGGTAGAGAATATCAGCCTCAACGACCGGCGCAAACAAGACGCGCGCATTGATGCCATTTTACGCGCCCGCCCCGATCTGATTATTGTCGCCGGGGGAATAGACGGCGGCGCGGAGCATTCGGTCAGCAATCTACTCGAGGCCGTGGGGTTGGCCTGCTACCTGATGCCGCGCAGCCAGCGCCCCCAGGTGTTGTATGCCGGAAACAGCAGCGTACAGCAAGCCGTAGAAAATGCCATCGCCTCAATCACCGACTTGCATATCGCGCCGAATATTCGCCCCTCGATTACCAGCGAACAACTCACCCCGGCACAGGTACAACTTTCAAGAATTTTCAAGAATATCCGCTCGCAGCAGATGTATGGCGTCATGGATTTTGACCAGTGGGCCGAAGGACGCATGTTGCCTTCAGCAACCGCGTTCGGGCGCATTATTCGCTTCTTGAGCCATATCTACGATCCCAAAAAGGGTGTGCTGGGTGTCGATATTGGGGCTTCTTCTGTCTCGGTGGCGGCAGCCATTAAAGGGAAACTCGCTCTGAGAGTTTTCCCTCAACTCGGGCTTGGCGGGCATATTCACCAGGTATTGGAATATATGCCCCTCGAACAGATCACGCGCTGGCTGCCAGAAGAGTTTGCCGCCGATGATGTACGCAGCTATTTGCATAATAAAGCGGCGTATCCCGCCAGCCTGCCCGCCACACGCGAAGAACTTTTCATCGAACAGGCAGTCGCGCGGCAAATATTGCGGCTGGCAGTACAGAAAACTATGTCTTCGCTGCCGTTTGAAATGAAGAGCGCAGGGCATCATATCGTACCCTGGTCTGAGCCTATTCTGGCATCGGGGAGCGTACTCAGTCAGGCGCCCACCCCCGGGCAGAGCTTGCTCGTCCTGCTCGATGGTTTACAGCCCACCGGCGTGACGACCATCGTCCTCGATCAAAATAATCTGTTGGCTTCGCTCGGTGCAGCCGCTGAAGCCAACCCACTGTTGGTAGTTCAGATACTCGAATCTCACGCTTTCCTGAATTTGGGCACTGTCATCGCTCCGGTGGGGATTGCCCGCGCACGCGTCCCGGTTTTGCGTCTGCGAGCCACCTTTGAAGATGGCACAGAAACCAAACACGAAATTAAATTCGGCAGCATCGAGGTAATTCCGCTCCCGCAAGGGAAAGAAGCCCAATTACATTTGCAGCCACTGCACCGCTTTGATGTGGGCATGGGCGGCCCCGGGCGCGGCGGGCGCGTCAAAGTAGTGGGCGGGGCGCTTGGCATTGTGATCGATGCCCGCGGGCGGCCTATCCAAATTCCATCCGATCCAGAACGCCGCCGCGAGGCCATGCAGCGCTGGCACTGGACGCTGGGTAATTAGCTGGTATAGAATTTGCACCCTAGAGCATAGTTATGTTAGCACCTGTTATTCAAATCACCCCCCTGACCCAAATTCGCCGTCACCGCGAATTGCCCATCCCCGGGAATATTGTCGTGCGCCAGGGGCAAAAAGTAGAAGCGCGTGATGTCATCGCAGAAGCGCATCTCGAACCCGAACACATCCTGCTCAATATTGCCCGCAGCCTGCATGTTTCTCCGGAAAAAGCCGACGATCTGATCCAGCGCGCCGCGGGGGAATTTGTTACCCAAGATGATCTCATCGCCGGGCCGACAGGATTCCCAAAACGGGTGGTGCGCGCGCCTCGCTCGGGGCGGATCGTCGTGGCCGGAGATGGTCTGGTACTCTTGCAAGTGAATACAGCCCCCTACGAACTCAAAGCCGGAATGCCCGGCACTATCACAGATCTAATCCCCGACCGCGGCGCGGTCATCGAAACCACCGGCGCGCTGGTTCAGGGAGTCTGGGGCAATGGCCGCTCTGAATTTGGCATGATGCAAGTCAAGCTGGATGGTTCTGACGATCAGCTTCAAAAAGATATGCTGGACGTGAGTTTGCGCGGAGCCATCGTCCTGGGTGGCTACTGCGATGACCCGCAAGTATTCAAAAAAGCGGCAGAAATCCCCTTGCGCGGGCTAATTCTGGTCAGCATGAGCGCAGCAATGATCCCCCATGCGCAAAAAGCTGCCTTCCCAATCATAGTGCTGGAGGGATTCGGTTTCCATCCTTTGAATGCAATCGGCTATAATGTATTAGCTACCAATAACGGGCGTGAAATTTCGCTCAACGCAGAACAAATTGATCATTACAAAGGAATCCGGCCTGAAATCGTCATTCCCCTGGATGCAGGCCACACACCCAATGACGCCTCGCTAGTGGTTGAAGATTTTGCGCCCGGCCAGCAAGTGCGGGTTATCAAAGCGCCTTATGCTGGAAAAACAGGCAATATTACCGCTTTGTCGCAAGAACCACTGAAATTTCCCAGCGGAATTCGCGCCCCCGGCGCGTATATTACCCTATCCGATAATGAAGACGTCAAAGTTCCTTTGGCAAATCTCGAAAAAGTGATATAAAAGAGTAGGCAGCAACAAACTGTAAATAATCACGAAAAGGCTTTCGCCCAAGCAAGCACAAAGGGTGTTTATCACGACCGTATTCTTGCCCAGGTAAGCAATCCAGACCATTGGATTTCGGAAAATGGGCAACCTGAGGAGAACGAACAATGACAATGATGGATGATTTCGATTTTGACGATTTGGAAATAGAAGACGAAACCCCGCCCGAAGAGGCCAACAATCGCACCTTTTTGCTGGTTGCTGGCGTATTGGGAGCATTCCTGATCCTGTCATTGGTGCTCATGGCCGTCTATGCAATGGTCATTGTTCCCCGACGACGTTCTGCAGAAAGCACCCAGGTAGCCCAAATTAACGAGCAAAACACCGCCGTGGCCCTGGCTGCCGAAATGACTGCGGATGCCCAATCGTGGACGGCGACGCCCACCGCGACCAACACCCCTCTGCCAGCGACACCAACCCTAAGCCCCACCCCGGTGATGGCAATCAGCGAGACCCCCGCAGCAGGTTTGGCGCAATCACGCGAAGACCATCTCACAGCAACTATGGCAGCCCTCTTCACCCAACAGGCCGCCAATTTGATGACAGTCACCCCAATACCCACAGGCTTGCCTGCCACAGGCTTCGCAGATGATGTTGGCCTGCCGGGTTTAATTTCCCTGGCAGCCGCACTGATTTTGGTGATTGTCCTCTCCAGACGGCTGCGCACGGCCTAAATTATGTTCAGAGTATAATAAAAAAATCCCCTTCGCTGAAGGGGATTTTTTTATGCTTATGTTGCGCTGGCCGCCACCTGCTTGCCATACTTCAAAAGTTCTGACACCATCGCTTTACTGCGCCCTTCTGCATAGACGCGCAGCACCGGCTCGGTGCCTGAGGGGCGAATCAACAACCAGGAATCATCCGCCATGATGTATTTAATCCCATCGGTAGACATCACATCCTGCACGGTTTCACCCCCAATTTCTAACGGGGCGTCTTCCATCAGGCGCGCCACCATTTTTGTTTTGGCTACCGGATGATTCAAGCGCATATCTTTGCGTTCGTAATACGCCGGACCGACATCATTTAACAAATCATCTACCAACTCATCCAGGGGTGTGCGCGAGGCAGCTACCATCTCTACCAGGAGCAAGCCCATCAAGATGCCATCCCCCTCGGGTATATGTCCCTGAAAAGAAATGCCGCCAGATTCTTCCCCACCGATGAGCACGTTTTCCTTAAGCATATAATCGGCAATATGATTGAAACCAACCGGGGTTTCATAGACAGGCAGAT
>JABGRQ010000039.1 GCA_018648225.1 Chloroflexota bacterium | reverse complement strand
ATGTTTGAGCCCATTGCCCCTTTATCTACCCAATCAGTTAGCGGAAACTAAAGTTTTAGGTATCCTTATTATTCAGGCAGTTTTTGGTGCAGTGAAAACTTTCCCCATCCTACCACTTTTTATAAAGTCTTGCCTTGCATCATTATAGCGATTAGGCAAAACATCTGCACACTCTTCAGTCTTTCTCCAGATTTTCTCCAGATTTGTTTTTTATAATTGATGCATGTCATTCTCACGAAGAACATCGGGACGATTGACTTGTCTTCAGGGATTCTTCCTCGCTTCGCTCGTCAGAATGACAGATTTGTACACTGACCCACTAATTTTCGGATAGAGACCAAATCGGATTTATCTCAACACGAGTTTAGCAAGGATATCAAGTCAGTTTAGGCTCTGTGTACCAACAGAGTCAGAGTTGGATATAATGGTGCTACCCATGGAACGCATTCTGGTTGTTGATGACGATAAAGATATTTTACGTCTGGTGCGCTCGTACCTGGAAAAAGCCGGGTACGCTGTATTCAGCGCGCAGAATGGCGAAAACGCGCTGCACATCTTGCGCCGCGAAAAACCAGATTTGCTAGTACTCGACCTGATGCTTCCCGACCGGGATGGCTGGGATATTACGCGCATCATTCGAGGCGATGCGCATCTTTCCGGGCTGCCCATTATTATGCTCACGGCGCGCGTTGAAGACAGCGATAAAATTGTCGGGCTGGAAATTGGGGCCGATGACTATATCACCAAGCCATTCAATCCGCGCGAAGTGGTAGCCCGCGTGCGCGCCCTGTTGCGGCGCAGCTCTCTGGAGCGCGGCACAACCGCACCCCAGTTATTGCAAGTTGGCGCGCTGAGCCTCGATACCGGCAGGCGGCAACTCAAAAGCAGCGACGGCCTGATTGATCTTACTCCTTCTGAATTTGAGCTGCTACGCGTTTTAATGGAACATCCCGGTTATGTTTTCACCCGCGATGAGTTAATGGACAAGGCTCTGGGTTATGGCTTCGAAGGTATGGGGCGCGCCCTGGATAGTCATATCAAAAATTTGCGCCGTAAAATTGAACCCGATCCGGCAACCCCTACCTTCATCCAAACGGTGTACGGCGTGGGCTACCGGCTGGAAGAGAATTTCAAATGAACCGTCTATGGATTCGAATCAGCCTGACCTTTGTGGGAATCGTCATTTTTTTGATTATGATTCCGATGATGATCGGGATCGCCACGCGTAATTTCGGGATGCCTGGCGGCCCCGGGGGGATGCATACCTTCAATAACGATTCTGACGAGCGCCTTGTTTACCACCCCGAATCCTTTGTGCGAATCGCCGGGCGAGATTTCGCTCCAGAGTTCTTAAAATTTTTTGCTGCGATAACCGCCCTCGGTGTAACCATCGGGGTGCTCAGCACGCGCGGTCTGACAGCGCCACTCAATAAACTTGCCGATGCTGCCAAAGCCATTGGCGAAAAAGACCTCAGTCGGCGCGTAGAAGTACGCGGCTCCGACGAGATCAAAACTGTAGCGCTGGCCTTTAACGAAATGGCCAACCAACTCGAACAGGCCGAAACCTTGCGCAGTAATCTGCTCAACGATGTAGCCCACGAACTGCGCACTCCCATTTCCGTCATCCAGGGAAACCTGCGTGCCATCCTCGATGATGTTTACGAACTTGATAAAGTCGAAATCGCCCGTCTCTACGACCAGACCCGACATCTGGCGCGCCTGGTGGATGATCTGCGCGAATTGGCTCAAGCCGAGGCCCGGGAGTTGTCGCTAAATATCTCAGAGGTGGATACTCTCCCCTGGGTGCAGGAGATTGCCGCCGTCTTCCGCCCGATTACAGATGCAAAAAATATCCGGTTACATGTTGAAATTCTTGAGCCATCGTCTCCGATTTCCGCCGATCAGGCCCGCCTGACCCAAGTGTTGCATAATTTATTAAACAATGCTATCCAACACACCCCAGAAGGCGGAACGATCACTGTGCAGGTTGAGCAACGCCCGAAACATTTTTTCTTGCGTGTCAACGATACCGGTGAAGGCATCCCGCAAGAACACCTGCCCCACATCTTTAACCGCTTCTACCGCGCCGACCCTGCCCGTACCCGCGAAACCGGCGGCACAGGTTTGGGGCTGGCAATCAGCCGCGCCATCGTGGAAGCCCACAACGGGGAGCTTAACGTCAGTAGCGAGGGCGTTGGTAAAGGCAGCGAGTTTGTCATTCAATTGCCCAGCCACACATAGTAGAAATACAGCCTAAATATCCGAAGGAAAATACGCAATGAAGAAATTGCCCTATTTACTGGTATTGATTTTAATCTTTGGCGGCTGTTCGAGTCCACAGCCAATGATGACAGCCGTTGAGAATCAGCAGCCCGATTCTGCCACCATCGAAGTCGAACCAACCCCCACCCCTGAATCTGAACCCACTGCGACAATCACGTCGGCATCCAGCGAAGTGCTTGATCTGACGCAGCTTTGGTCGTATGGCCTGACAAGTATCCGCACAGGCGAACCTTTGATCAAAGAAGGCGGGGAACATCTACTGGACGCAAGCCTGATTTCTTATGGCTATAATCTGGTTGTCGACGAAAACGAGAATGTACTTATGCCACGAGGCACGCCACTTCAGGGCGGGGAACAACTCATCCGAACGGATGACTATCAGACAGAGAACAATATGCGCGAGGTTGCTCGCATCTTTACGATTATGGCGCCAATTCGAGATACGATCCTATACCATTTCGAAGATACCACCCGTGCGGAATGGCTAGAAATAACCGCCGTATTAACACTCAACAACCTCAAAACCGAAGATGCCGCCGAAATTAATGGGCGCAGTATTCTGTCAACCGGGCAGGTATACGATTATATTGCCAGCGGAGAAGCTGAAAGCAGCCCAGTGATGCGCTATTTGGAGGAAGTAGAATTAGAATTAAAATGTCTGGCGTTTCAGGATTTTGACTTTACAAATCCCGAAGGCAGCAATCATTGTGAGGAGCACGCTATAGAGGTTGGCACGGGGATTGAATTTCCATAAGCGAAACCTGTTTTCGTGCAATCGGTCACGCTCAATTTTCAGCGGATCAGTGCGAGTTGGGTTTCTCAACATAAGTGCGCAAAAACGTAGTTTCTGAAGCAGCCTGGATAGTGAACTTACCTAAGACGGCAGGGAGCAAAACAAATTGGATGGCCTGGAATTCGATTGCGTTGATGGTTGCGCGGCCTGCAATCAGGCCCCATATTTCCATAGTTTCACCCGTGCATTCGCCCTCATACGTTGATCCGGGCTGCATTTCGATGCGCTCGATGGTAAAGTGTTTATTGCGGCACAGCTCAAGGCGGCGTATCCCTTGCTTTGTGGCAATCAACTTTGGGGGGCGTAAGCCAGGCTCCACTTGATTAAAGTTGATCACATCCATCGCCTTATCCACATGCAGGGGGCGCGGTTTGCCATCCACTCCCAGACGATTCCAGTCGAATACCCGGTAAGTTATATTGGAGTTTCGCTGGATTTCGGCAATCAGCACGCCATCCATAATCGCGTGCAATGTTCCGGCGGGGACACAAATATGGTCGCCCGCTTGCACGCTCAACCGGTGGAGATAATTTTCTACCTGGCCCGTTTGAATAGCTCGGCGAAAAATCTCAGGGGTCGTTCCGTTTTTTACGCCCAGAATTAGTTCAGCCCCAGGTTCGGCGTGGAGAACAACCCACATCTCCGTTTTGCCCATTTCACCACCCTCATAGGTCTGTGCATAAGCATCATCGGGGTGTACCTGTACAGAGAGGGGTCGATTGGCATCAAGTAGTTTCACCAATAAAGGGAATTTATGATTGTCTAAAGCCCAGGCGCTATTTGACCCGATCAGATCTGTGCCCAATTCAGCCAGAAGGTCTGTGATCGGTTTTCCGGCTAACGAACCGTTGGCGACAACGGTGATACCATCTTGATGCCCGGCGATCTCCCAGCTTTCGGCGATTACACCTTCGAAAGGCAATTCGCGCCCCCATTTTTCAAGATTGCGCCCTCCCCAGATATAGTCTTTGAGTACAGGTATAAATGTGAGGGGATAGAGAGTCTGTTTTCTCATAGCGTCTTCCAGATTTCACACAGCGGCAGTAAGTTTACCACGGGCTTCGCCTATCTGGCCGCTAAAGGCCATAACTTTTGCGCGTCCAGAATCACGGTTCCAGTTTCCTGATTTTTGATCATTCGCCCCTCAACGACAACCAGCTGATCCGTAGAAAGCATCCTGCGATGATGGCTGTAAAAAGGCACTGTCATGCGGACAGGTAAGACCCCATCTAAATCGAGTAATTCGATCATATAGTAATTCTCCCCGTTGAGGTTGTGAAAACGATGAGACGTTTGACGAACCCCGGCGACAGCAATTTGCTCTTCGAGCCTGTTCGCAGCTTCCAAAGTGGACAGAGTATCCAGTTTTTGGAGTTGTGCAGAAACCAGTTCAAGGGGGTGCGCATCGACGCTGGTTCCGAGGATGGTTTTCTGCGCGTCCATGCGCGTGGGCAAATCCCAATCCTCTGCATCCCCATGCTCGCCAAGCTCGAACAGCGGTGGTTGAGCGTAGCGCCAGCCACCGGTCTGGACTTTCGCCAATAAATCCGGGATCGTACCCAGGCTGCTCAACGCGCCAATTCGAATCAGGTTTTCGACTTCCGGGAGGCGAGGATCCACACGCGTTAAAAAATCTTCCAGCGAGCGAAAAGGGCGTTCTGTCAGAATGCGTTGTTGAGTACGCCGGGATAAACCGCTCACCTGGGCAAGACCCATATACAATATGGGCATTCCTTTGGGATAGACTACAGTGAATTGGTATTGAGAATGATGAATATGTGGCCCACGCAAAGTCAGCCCCAGACGCCGGGCTTCATTCAGGTAAACCGGTTGCCGGTAATACCCTCCCCAACCCGCCAGCACAGCCGCCATGAATTCCGCCGGATAATGCGCTTTGCACCAAACGGATCGCCAGGCAACCTGCGCATACGAAGCCGCATGGGCTTTGGGGAAACCATAGCCTGCAAAGGCTGCCATCATATCCCAAATTCGCCCCGCAATTGCCGAAGGAACGGCGCTCTTCTCCAATGCTCCGGCAATAAAGCGCTGCTTGAGGGTCTTCATACGTTCGCCAGGGTCAAAATGACTCATCGCCCGGCGCAGCAAATCGGCATCGGCCAGGCTCAATCCGGCCAGTTCGCTGGCAATCCGCAGCACCTGCTCCTGATACAAGATTACGCCATGGGTACTTTTTAATAATGGCACCAAGGCCGGATGGATATGTTCAATGCGGGCGTTTCCTAAATGGCGTTGAACGAAGGCATCTTTAAGCCCGCCGGTTAGCGGGCCAGGCCGGTAGAGCGCCAGAGCAACCATAATATCGTCCAGAGAGTGAGCATCAATTTCTTTCAGCGTCGCTCGCATACCGGGGCTTTCAATAGCAAAACAGCCGATGGTTTGCGCTGAACGCACCCATTCAATTGTTTTAGGGTCATCCTCGGGGATGGCATCCAGCACATCCAGGCCGCTCTCAAATTCACGCCGTCGCCAGGATTGAATGCGATCGGCAACATTCCCCAAGACCGTTAAACCGCGTGTACCTAAAAGATCGATCTTAACCAACCCCATCCGTTCAATCGATTCCAGATTAAACTGTGTAATCAGCATTCCCTTGCTCGCCAAGTGCGTTGGAACCAGATCGGTGATCGGCCCTGGGGTGATCACTATACCTCCAGGATGCACGGATAGGTGCCGCGGGAATTTAAGTAAAGCTTGCGCGTCCTGAAAAATGGCTTTATAACGCTGATTTGGGAAACGCGCTTGCAGTGCCTGGTAGGGATCACCCGCTGGATGAGCGTTGCGCCGGGAGGGTGGACCCCAGCCCCGCGTAGGCAAATCTGCAACCAGGGTTTTGATTTCCTTTGGTGAGAGGCCATGTACTTTAGCAACTTCTCGCAATGCCGAACGGCGGCGAAAGCGGTTGATCGTTGCCACCATCGCAACCCGGTCTTCGCCGTATTGTTCATATACATGCCGAATGACAGCATCCCGGCGAAGTGAGCATAAATCGGTATCAATATCGGGTGGCGAGGAACGCGCCGGGTTGAGAAACCGCTCGAAATACAGATTCAAGGCCAGTGGGTCGGGCGACGTGATCCCCAAACAGTGCGCCACAAGAGATGAAGCGGCGGATCCGCGCGACGAGATGGGGACATTTGTGCGGCGAGCAAATTCCAGAATTTCTTGCACAATGATGAATAGAGGGGCGTAATCTCTTTCACCAATAATCGTTAGTTCATAATCCAGCCGGGATTGAATTTCGGGAGTGATCTCACCATAACGCTGTTTGGCACCTTTCTCAGCCAATTTCCGCAATCGATCCACGGCAGTTTCCCCAGAGGCAAGCGGGATCTCCGGGTAATGAGGCACGCCCAGAGGAAGTTCCAGGTTACAGCGGGCGGCAATTTTTTGCGTATTGGCAAGCGCGGCGGGATAATCAGCAAAACGCTCGATCATCTCCTGCCGAGATGCGAAATGCGAGCCTGGGGGCGCGGGAGCATCCAGCGGAATATCTCCCAATTCAGTATTCAGGCGCATTGCCGTCAGCGTGCGCTGAAGGCTGGCCTGCTCGGGATTAAGATAATGAACATTATTCGTGGCGACAACCGGCAGTTTGAGATGTTCTGCAATCGCCGTCAAGCTGTGCAGATCGCGTCTATCGGCAGGGCGCTGCGATTGGAGTTCGACATACAGGGATTGGGGGAAAATATTTTGCAGTTCACCGAAAAAAGTAAGGGCGAATTCGGTCTGGTCTTTGTCAATCAGATGCTGCCCCAGGCCACGCTTTCCCCCACTCAAGCAAATCAGGCCAGCGGTATTTTCAGCAAATCGTGCAAAGTTGATGCCGTTGTTTGGATCACGATGATGCGCAGACTGAACAATGCTGCTCAAGCGGCACAAGTTAGTCCAGCCGGTTTGATCCATCGCCAATAAAATCAAGTTGCCCTGACCCAAATTGTGATTGACGACTAACTCAATACCCAGAATTGGTTTTATACCCGCTTGCTGGCAAGCATCATAGAATTCTATCGCGCCAGTCAGACCGTGATGATCGGTGAGCGCCAGTGCTTGCATGCCCTGCCGAACAGCCGCTTGCACCAGTTGCGCCGGTGAAGGAATTCCATCCAGAAATGAGTAATAGGAATGGGTGTGTAAGTGAGTGAACATCACACGTTGATTATAGCGCACGTCCGGTTGACGTTTTCGTTTCTGCTATGCAACAATCAAGCGCAGTTGTTCTACGATTGCATTTGGAGAGAACATACGAATATTCTCTTCGATCTTTTCCAGTTGGGTTTGCACGGTGTCGGCGGGAACGCCCGAAGGGGCATACGCTACATAGAGGACATGCGTTGTCGCGGCTGAAATCGCAGAGCGATTATCCTGCCCATAGATTATGGAACAACTCACCCCGCTCGCATCGCGCATCAGCATATCGCCCGCGCGGATGGACTTCATTTCGCCACTCATCTGCGTAATCTGATCACCTTCGTGCGAGACATCCATCCAAAGCGGCGTTTGTAATTTATCCACATCATGCCCAGCGGTCAGGACGAAAGTTTCCACCTCGGCGATAAAATTCGAATCAACCAGCGGTGATATATTGGGCAATTTTTTCCCTATAAGCGCAATCGATTCAACTTGTAGCAGCACATGATAGGTTTTCTTGAAACCCTGATAGTATTGTTTATACGCCGCTATCACGGGCAACGACAAGAAATCCTGTCGCGAAAATCCTCTGTAATCAGCTCTGATTTGCGCTTCTATTTGTCTTTTGCGCTCATTGAGCGGGGGCGATGCCTTTTCATTCGCCACGCCTGAAAGTTCCAGCAAACCGATCGCGGCCCCGGCGTGAACGGTGCGCCATGCTTCTGTAGCCTGAATAATCAACATAAGCTATTTTCTACTCCTGAAGATAAATATCCGATTGGTAACTGCTCAGGCTAACGCCTTCGCAGAGAGAATTCCGAAAAAAGGGGTGTGCATGGGGTGCTTCGCACTCCATGCACACCCCTTTTTTCGGCCTCTTTCAGATCGAGGCTGAGTAGATACTCCGATTGGAGGGTCAGCGCTCCCATGCGAATTTGATTTCCCTCAAAAAAGCGCGCGCCAAAATCATATGACCGACCAGATTGGGATGCACATGATCCATTGCCAGTTGCATGGGATCCATCGATTGTAGTGCAACATCAAAAGCAGCCTGGGTATCTGCCAGCAACGCCTGATGACGCGCCGCAACTTCTTTTGCCGCGGCCCCAAATCGATCCATCATCACCCGCATTGGTTCCTGGTGGTCGAGATCCAGAAAGTAAGGTGTCATCACGATCAGGCCGCGCAGGCGAGAACGTGTCTGTAGAACAAGTTGATCGAGAGTTTGTGCGTACTCAGCCAGCGAGATATTCTGCCCCGACCAAAAGGTCTGGCTGAGATGCTGCCAGACATCATTAATCCCGATTTTAATGACCAACCAATCGGGTTGCAGATCAAGCACATCGGTTTGCCAACGCGCTTTCAGGTCGCGGATCGTATTGCCAGAAATGCCCATATTGATGGTGTGAATGGCGTAGTCCGGATACACGGCGGTGAGGGCGGCATCCACCAGGCTGACAAAGCCGTCACCAAGCGCCTGGTCAAACGCGCCTTCGCCAACGGGAAATCTTCGCCCGCAATCGGTAATTGAATCGCCAATAAATAATAGTCGGCTGTGTGGTTGTAATTTCATCATCGTTATACTCACAGATAAAAAAGTATCAAGGTGATCTTACCACTAAAAGCGGCCTCGCTCGCTGAATGGTTTTCCTTGGAAATCTATCTTCCGTTATAATTCACCTATCTCTTTCACAAGTTTCAGATATAAACCTTTCTATGCTAATTCCTCAAGTCATCCGAACAAAGATAACGCCTCCCACCCCATCGGTGCGCGATCTCTATCGTCAGCGAGTGGCACTCGCGTTGGATGAAGCTATTCACTATCGCCTGACATTACTCCATGCCAGCGCCGGGTACGGGAAAAGCACAGCTCTCACATCTTTGGCCCAGGGCGATAGGCCAATCATCTGGTATCAAATCACCGAAGACGACAACGATTTATTTGTCTTTCTACTCCATCTACTCCATGCCACCCAATTAGCTTTACCACATATCGACAACCTCCCCATCCCGCTCATCGAAGGCTGGGATAATATCCAGGACCCGCTACCGATCGTAGAAATCATCCACCAATATCTGAATGCGCTCAGCAGCAGCCTTACCGAACCGACGATTCTGGTATTAGACGATATTCATCTCGTAGCCGATATCCCGGAAATCGCCCATGCGCTAGATCGGCTAATCGGCCTGGCGCCCTCCGATTTGAGAGTATTGCTTTCGTCGCGCCTGCCGGTACAACTCCCCAACTTATCGCGCTGGCAGGTGCGCGGCGATGTACTCTCAATCGATCACAATACGCTAAAATTCAATCGGGAAGAAATTTCCGTCTTGTTCGCACAGCAATATGAATATCAGCTGACAGAATCTGAAGTTGATAGTCTGACACAACTGACCGAAGGATGGGCGATTGCCCTGCAACTGGCCTGGCAAAGCTTGCGCAGTGGCGCGGTGGCTTCTATTGATGAAGTGATGAACCGCGGCGGAAAATCGCTTGGCAGCCTTTTTGAAGTACTCACCCAGGAAGTCATGCAGCGGCAACCCGAAGATATTCAGGAATTCTTGCGCATATCTGCAACTCTGCGCGTGATGACCCCCAACGCCTGCGATGCGTTGCGCGATGCTTCAGATAGCGAGGCGCTTCTGGATTACCTGCGGCGGCAAGAACTATTTATCGTCGATCTTGGCGAAGAGGGTCTGCGCTTCCATCATATCTTCCATCGCTACCTACGCGGACAAACGGATGTAAAGCAACGCCAGGTTTGGCATCAACGCGCGGCGCACTACTGCCAAAAACATACTGACTTCGACACAGCCATTTATCATCTATTTCTTGCCAAAGATGAGAACCAGGCTGCAAATCTACTCAACTCATTTGGCGCTCGTTTATTAGCCACGGGACGCCTCGATACCCTGGCTGCCTATCTCGACAATCTGTCTCCAGAAACCCTCCACCAACATCCTGCTTTGCTTTCCTACCTTGGCGATCTGGCACGTTTGCACAGCCGCTTCCAAGAGGCGCTTGGATGGTATCAACAAGCTGAAACCCTCTGCATGGAACGCGGCCTCACAGATGGCCTCGGCAGATCGCTGCGCGGTCAGGCACGCGTTTATTTAGATACGGTCAGCCCCAGCCGCGCCGAAGAACTCTTGCAACAAGCGCTGAGAATCAGCGATGGTACCGCGGACCGCGAGTCACAGGCTCGGCTATATCAATTGCTCGCCGAGAATAAGCTCAACGCAGGAAAAGTTGAGGATGCAGAAAAATTGCACCAGCAAGCAGAAGCGCTCGTGCGAGAAGGCCCAGCCGATTCACAATTACGCATCCGGGTTCTTTTGCGCACCGGTCGCCTCGCTGAAGCCAAAAAACAATTAGAAAAGCTGGCTGAATCGGAGCAACAAGACCCTGTTCATACGCCCCGCGCCCATCGCGAAACCCAACTCCTGCTATCCATTATTTATGCCATGCAAGGGGATGCCCAAAAGGCTTATCGATCTGCCCTTGAGGGCATTCAGCGCGGCGAAGAGTTTAATTCTCCCTTTGTAACCGCAGTCGGGCATATGCGCTTAGGCCATGCTTTAATGCTGCTCTCTGAAACCAAGGAATATGCACAATCCAGAGAGCAATTCGAAAAAGCCATTGAAATTAGCCGAACCTTAGCCATCCCACGTTTACGAGTGGAAGCTTACTGGGGGCTTTGCCGGACGTATGGGTATCAGGATAATTTAATCGAGGCGAGGAAGGTCGCCCAAGAAGGCATTGAACTCGCCAATCTAGCCGGGGATGAGTGGAATGCCTCCCTGGCGCGGTTGACGATGGGCGCCAATCTAACCCTCGCCGAACTATACGAAGAAGCCGCAGATTGGTTGGGGCAGGCCGTGCGCGGTTTCCGCGAGTGCAGCGACCCATTTGGAACCAACGCCGCCCGATTATGGTTATGTTTGGGTTGGTATCGTCAAAATGATATGGAACGCCTCTCGCAAACCCTGCCCGATTTACTGGCAACCTGCCGCCAACACACGTATGATTATCTCTTTACGCGCCCAACCCTGCTTGGCCTGCCCAATGAACGATTAGCAGTACCATTGCTCATTTTGGCACGCGAGCATGGTTGGGAGGGTACATATCCCAAAAATTTACTCAGCGCCCTGGGGTTAGGCGAGATCAAAAGTCATCCTGGCTACCAACTAAGAGTACACACACTGGGGGCATTTCAAGCCTGGCGCGGAGAGCAGGAAATTCCGCACAACGGTTGGCGGCGCGAAAAAACGCGCCAACTCTTCCAGATTTTGCTCACGTACCGCCAGAATCCCCTAAACCGCGATCAGCTATGCGAATATCTCTGGCCGGGGATGGATCCAGAAACATCCCAACGCAACTTCAAGGTTGCGCTCAACACCTTATACAATGTTCTCGAACCCCACAGAAAACCGGGGAGTGAATCAACCTATATCGTGCGCGAGGGCACATCGTATACTTTGCGCCCAGAAGCTGATCTATGGTTAGATGCTGCTCAATTTGTGCAAAAAATCCACCAGGCTGAAAAAAATCTATCTCAAAATCCCCAACAGGCCATGACGCTAATGACAGTTGCGCTTGGACTTTACCAGGGCGAATATTTGCCGAATGCTCGCTATGAA
The DNA here is from genome assembly GCA_018648225.1 of Chloroflexota bacterium. Taxonomy (NCBI): domain Bacteria; kingdom Bacillati; phylum Chloroflexota; species Chloroflexota bacterium. The sequence continues at coordinate 8,263 of JABGRQ010000039.1, read as the reverse complement.
ACCTGGGCCGCGGCAGAGAGAGAACAGCTATCGGTTTTATATCTACGAACAGCCGATCAGTACTGCGAGTTAAGTCTCAAAGAAAATAAGCTTGAGGAAACCATCGAGTTATGCCAACAGATTTTGAGTTACGATAACTGCTGGGAACGCGCCTACCGCTATTTGATGCTAGCCTACGATAAACTTGGCGATCACGGCCAGGTCGCCCGCACCTATCAACGCTGCCTGGATACCCTGAACAACGAACTCGATGTTCGCCCCGCCCCAGAAACGGAGGAACTCTACCGCCGTCTGACCGGTAACGAATAATCACATCGTGCTGACCTCGTTGACCCTTTGCGATCTTGCTTGGCAAAGGGTTTTTCATTATCAATTTGTAACTACTGCGTTACGCTGCTTTGTTATCTTGAATACAAGTTACTCACGATACCATCTCAATCGCAAAACCTAGAACCATTCTGTGAGCAAACCCTATGGAAGATGCACCGAAAACCAATATTGTTTCATTCATTCTTCGCTTCGTTCAAGAGCAACCTGAGGCAGATGCAGAACCCCTCACCTATCGGGGAGCGATCCGCCATATACAGAGCGACGAAGAGCTTGTATTTAAATGTTGGGATGAAGCCGAAGATTTCATCCAACAATACGTTCCCATCAATCAAATAGATTACTTTTAAGGAGATAAGTATGCGCCTAAAAAACAAAGTATGTCTGATCACCGGAGGGGCTGCCGGAATTGGCAAAGCGACTGCCAAGCGTTTTGCTGAAGAAGGGGCAAAAGTTATCATTGCAGATCTCGTAAAGGATGCCGGTCGAAAAACGGCGGCTGAACTCGGGGCGGATTTCTACAAAGTGGATGTGGCCGACCGGCAGGATGTGCAAAAATGGGTGGATGCTGTCGCCGAGAAGTATGGCCGCATCGATGTCATCATCAACAATGCCGGCGTGTTGCGCGATGGCCTGTTCGTCAAGGTCAAGGACGGCGAACTCATCAGCCAGATGCCCGAAGTCAATTTTGACTTGGTGATTGATGTCAATCTTAAGGGCGTCTTCAATTGCGCCCAGGCCGTAGCGCCCTACATGATTAGGCAAGGCGGCGGGGCAATCCTCAACACCACCTCCATCGTCGGGTTGGATGGTAACTTTGGCCAGACCAACTACGTGGCATCCAAAGCCGGGGTGATCGGCATGACCAAAGTTTGGGCGCGTGAATTAGGCCGCCATCAAATCCGCGTCAACGCCGTCGCGCCGGGCTTCACGCTCACCGAAATGGTCAAGCAAATGCCCGAAAAAGTGCTCGACGGCATGATCGCCAAAACCCCCATGCGGCGCATGGGCGAACCCGTCGATATCGCCAACGCCTTCCTCTTCCTGGCATCCGATGAAGCTGCCTTTATCTCTGGCGTCACCCTGCGCGTGGATGGCGGCATTGTTGTCGGAACCTAAAACCTGGATTAGACACGAGGAGTTTGCGAAACCCCTCGTGTCTAAATAATTACTATGACTCGATACGCACAAATTCTCTCCACGGGCAGCTATGTGCCCGAACGCATTGTCACCAATGCCGAAATTGACCAGATGCTCGGCGAGTCGACCAGTCAATGGCTGCTTGATAATGTCGGCATCGTTGAACGCCGCTGGATGTCCCCAGAGCAAACCACCTCGGATTTAATCGTCGAGGCCAGCCGCAAAGCCCTGCAAAAAGTAGGCGTTTCCCCCGCAGAAATCGACCTGATTATTGTCTCCACCGACACCCCCGATTATCTCTCTCCCAGCACATCAATTGTCGTGCAGCACAAACTTGGCGCCGAAAATGCCGGCTGCTACGATGTCAATAGCGCCTGCGCCGGATGGGTGACAGCCCTCGATCAGGGGGCGCGCTATCTCGCCACGGAGGAGAGTTTCCGCTATGTGCTGGTGGCCGGGGGCTACGGGATGAGCCGCTATATCAATCAGTCGGATAAAAAGACCGCCAATCTCTTTGCGGATGGGGCTGGGGCGACCCTGCTGGGGGTTGGTGACTCTCCCGGGTTTCTGGCAAGCAACCTGCTCGCCAAGGGCGAATATCACGACGCTTTGGGCATCTACTGTGGGGGCGCCTCCCATCCCGCCACCGCGGAGAATATCGCCGAGCATGGAAAACCCGTCGTCGAATTCGTCAAAAAATTCCCCAAGACCTTCAACACCGAATATTGGCCAAAGTTGATGCAAGGCGCGCTCGATAAAGTTGGTCTCTCCTTCGATGATATCGATCTTTATTTGTTTACACAGCTCAATTTGCGCACCATCGAATATATGATCGATTTGCTCGGCCAGCCCATCGAAAAAACGCACTGGGTGATGCACAAATGGGGCTATACCGGCTCGCCGTGCGTAATTATGGCGCTGGATGATGCCATCGAGCAAGGGCGCGGCCCGAAACCCGGTGAGAAGATTCTCTTCTGCGCCAGCGGCGGCGGGATCAGTATGGCGGCATCGGTATGGCAATGGACGACAGGATAAGCTATGGCTGAAAATGACAAACTCACCCCTACTCGCAGCGGATTCGTCGAAGTGGAAAACGGCACACGCCAGATTTACTGGGAGTATTTTGGCAACGGCGACAAGGAAGTTGTCGTCTTTCTCAACGGTTTGGCGATGCTCACCAAATCGTGGTATCGTACCGTGCCTTTCTTACACCCGGAATATGATATTTTGCTCTATGATTATTTTGGGCAAGGGCAATCTTCGCAGGAAGATGAACCCTATTTCATCTCAAAATTTGCCGACTATCTCATCGATGTGATGGATGCCGCCGGGGTCGATAAAATCCACCCCATCGGAGTCTCGTATGGCGGCTTCATCGGGGCCGAGTTGGGCCGCCTGCACCAGGATCGCCTGCACACGCTGATTCTCTCCGGCATTTTGCTCACCCGCGAGACGCTCTTCCAGATGTATCAGGATATATCGCTGCGCTTCTACCATTCCACAGACGAAGTCTTCGATATTTACACGCAATATCTGTACGAAAAAACTTTTGGCGAAAATATCTCGCGCAAAATTTACGGAGCTGCGATGGATGCCGGACGCTATAAATTTTACGACCGCTATAAAGACAAAAAATATTGTCTGGTGCGCCTGACCGAGGCCCAGAACCCTTATTTTGAGAATATCAATGCCAACCCGAATGCCTACCGCAACGTGCAAACCCCCACGCTGATTCTCACCGGCGAGCAAGACCGCGCCATCCCGCCCTGGCAGCAGACTAAAATGGTCGATATTCTGCCCAACAGCCGCCAGATTATGATCCCGGATTGCGGCCACATGACCTATATGGAACGCCCGGATATTTTCTGGCCGGTGGTGAAGGCGTTTTTACAGGCGAAGTCGATAAAGGTTGAAGTAGGAAGTGGGAAGTAGAAAGTGAGATGTGATAGGTGAGCGAAAAAGTTCTGAATTACCGAAAATTGAAAGTCTGGCAAAAGGGAATTGAGCTTGTCAAAAATGTGTATTTGGTGGCAAGTGCTTTTCCAAAGCATGAGCTATATGGCCTGACAAGTCAGATTCAACGGTCTGCCGTTTCTGTTCCATCGAATATCGCAGAAGGCCAAACGCGAAATTCAACCCCCGATTTTCGACGTTTTCTTTTCATCGCTCAAGCTTCCCTTTCCGAAGTAGACACTCAAATTGTGATTGCTCAAGAATTAGGCTATTTGGAAAAAGAAGATGGCGCGGAAATTGAAACTCAAATTCTCGAACTCAGGCGTATGATTTATGCGCTCATTAACAGTTTACCGAAATAAAGTGAGAAGTTGCTTTCCACTTCCTACTTCATACTTCCCACCAATCGGAGGTTCCCATGTATATCGGCGATTATCTTGGACGACGAGAAATTTATTCCCCGGACACGCTGGCGATTATTGATGCTGGCAAAGCCCCCGAACTGCGGCTGACCTTCAAACAATGGAACCGGCGCGTTAACCGGCTGGCAAACTGGCTGAGCGCCACCGCAAAAGTTGGCTTTCGCGATCGGGTAGCCATTCTGGCGCGCGATGGCATTGAACATCTCGATTCGTTCTATGCCTGCGGCAAGCTTGGGGCTATCCACACGGCGCTCAACTGGCGTTTGCATTGGCGCGAAATTGTTGCCCTGATCGAAGATACGCAGCCCAAAGTGCTGATCTACTCCGATGATTTCATCGACAGTGTGCGCGAAATCGAAAAAGCCATCCACGCCACCGGCTATCGTATCCCCTGCTATCTGCACATCGAAGGCCAGGGCATCGCCAACAGCCTGCATTTTGAGAGCACCCTGCAAAGCGCGCCCGATACCCCGGTGAGCAACGACCGCGTCACCAAAGAAGATATTGCCTGCCTGCTCTTTACTGGCGGCACCACCGGCCTGCCCAAAGGCGCGCAGATCAGCCATCGCCAGGTCGCCTGGAACGTACTCAACACCGTCATCCACGATCTGGCACACGACGACACCTATCTGTGTGTCTTCCCGCTCTTTCACGCCGGGGGGCTGTTTGCCTACGTCTCTTCGCAGATCGTCTTTGGCAATACCACTATTTTGACGCGCATCTTCGACCCCGAACAGGTGCTGAATCTGATCGAGCGCGAGCAAGTCACCGTTTTTGCGGGCGTGCCGACCATGTATCAAGGGCTGACTCAGGCGCCCAACTGGGATTCTGCCGATATGAGCAGTTTGCGATTCTGCACCAGCGGCGGCGCGCCGTTACCTGTACCCCTGGTGGAGCAATACACCCGCGAGAAAGGTATCCGCTTCAAGCAAGGCTTTGGCATGACGGAATTCGGCCCGGGGTTGTTTGCCCTACCCCCGGAGGATGCTATTCGAAAGGCGGGTAGCATTGGCCGCCCGAATTATTTCGTGGATGTGCGCATCGTCGATGAACACAATCAACCCCTGGGGCCAAACCAACCCGGAGAGTTGATTCTGCGCGGGCCTTCGGGATTCTCCGGGTATTGGAACAACCCCGAGGCCTCGTCCGCCGTGCTCGATGATGATGGCTGGTTCCACACCGGGGATATCGTCGAATATGATGACGAATGGTACTTCTACGTCCGCGATCGCAAAAAAGATATGTTCATCTCCGGCGGGGAGAACGTCTATCCCGTGGAAATCGAAAACGTGCTCTACACACACCCGGCGGTTCACATGTGTGCCGTGGTTGGTTTGCCCGATGAAAAATGGGGCGAAGTCGGTCTGGCCTGTGTGGTGCTCAAACCGGGTGCGGATGCCTCGGAAGAGATTTTGATGGAACACATGCGCTCGCATCTGGCGCGTTATAAAGTTCCAAAGCGCGTGACGATTATGGAGGCGCTGCCGCTTTCGGGCATGGGCAAGATTTTGAAGCGCGAACTACGCGAAAAATTCATAGGACACGAATAAACGGGCAAAATTTCACCGCTGAGTACGCAGAGTTTCCGATCTTTTTCTGGCTTCTCTCAGCGGTCTCTGCGCTCTCTGCGGTAAGTATTGGCTCGGCCGGATGCCACCAATGCTTTGCAGGGAGACAACCAAATTCCATTTTGAGGAGATTAGTCACATGAACAAGAAAAAACTCAGTCGCGGCGTGGCACTGGTCGGTGCGGGGATGAGCAAGTTTGGCGCTTTCCCCGGACTTGCAACGCGCGATTTGTTTGTAGAAGCCTTTCAAGAAATGCTCGGCACGGTCGATAAGGGCATTGACCCCAAAAATATCGAAGCCCTGTATATTGGCAATTACAGCAGCGACCTGTTCGAACATCAGGGACACACCGCGCCAATTATGGCCGACTGGGTTGGACTTGCCCCGCGTCCAGCGACCCGCGTGGAAGATGCCTGCGCCAGTAGCGGTGTTGCGCTGCGGCAAGGTATTATCGCCATCGCCTCAGGGCTGTATGATATTGTGCTGGTCGGCGGCATCGAAAAAATGAGCGATCTGCCCACTTCCGAGGTCACCGACACCCTGGCAACCGCCAGCGATATGCTCTACGAAATTCCGGCGGGATTCACCTTCCCAGGCTTTTATGCGGCGATGGGAACCTCCTACATGCACCAATACGGCGCAACCCCGGAGAGTTTTATGCGCGTGGGCATCAAAAATCACACCAACGGCGCGCTCAACGAAAAGGCGCAATTTGGCAGCACTATCCGTCAGGTGATGGAAGGCAAAATTGCTGGCGCAAAGGCCAAAGGCCGACCGTTGCCAACCTGGGCCGACGAGATGGAATTTTTGCACGACAATCGCGCCAATCCGATTATCGCCTGGCCGATGCGCCTGTTTGACTGCTCACCCATCTCGGATGGCGCGGTAGCTTTGTTGCTGGTGAGTGATGAAATCGCCAAACAATTCTCCGATGATCCACTGTATATTATCGGCTCCGGGCAAGCCAGCGATGTGGCGCTGCACGATCGCCAAGTACTGACTTCTATCAAGGCGGCGCGACTGGCGGGGCAAGAAGCCTACGAAATGGCGGGAGTAAGCCCTCAGGACATTCAGGTGGCCGAAGTGCATGACTGCTTCACGATTGCCGAAATTATCGCCACTGAAGATTTAGGCTTCTTTGCGCCGGGTGAAGGCTATAAAGCCGCCGAAAACGGCGCAACTGCCCGCACCGGTTCCAGACCAATCAATACTTCCGGCGGGCTAAAATCCAAAGGCCACCCGGTAGGAACTTCGGGCGCGGGACAGGCGGTTGAAATCTGGAAGCAACTGCGCGGCGTCGCCGGTGAGCGTCAGGTAGCGGGCAATCCACGCCTGGGGTTGACGCATAATGTTGGGGGTACCGGCCAAACCTGCGTGGTACACATCTACGAACGGAGATAATTCACCATGTCAACAGAGAAATTTACCCAAACAACCTACCAGCAACAGCTCGGCGAGGGCAAGTTGATGGCTTCCCACTGCCCTGCTTGCGATGCCAGTTTTTTACCGCCGCGTCCGATGTGCCCGCAGTGTTTTGGCGCGCAAATGGAATGGCGCGAGATGCCCACCCGTGGCAAGTTGGCTGCGTTTACGGTTGTACACATCGCCCCCACCGCCATGATCGAAGCCGGTTACGGGCGCGATAACCCCTACTGCTCTGGGATTGTTGAACTGGATAACGGATTGAAACTCAGCGCGCAAATCACCGGGGTGGATGTTTCGCAACCAGAGTTGATCCAAATTGGCAGCGCGGTGCAAGCCGAGTTTCTCCAGCGTGAGGCTGAGACGTTTTTGGCTTTTGAAGTAATCGCGTAGTTGGCTCAAGAGACATTCTATTAATTGGCTATGCGCATTTTATTATTCAGAGGTGAGTATGTCCCAGCTTACGGTCAATAATTGTTCCATCTACTACGAACTTCACGGCGATGAAAATGCGCCTGTGCTGGTACTCAACAATGGCATCATCATGAATGCGGCGTCTAGTTGGGTTTTCCAAACCAAGGCATTTTCCAAACACTACCGCGTGCTGCAATACGATTGCCGCGGACAGGGCCAATCCGATCACCCGACCTCGCCCTACAGTATGGCGCAACACGCCGATGATCTAGTCATGCTGCTCACCAAACTCGACATTGACTACGCGCATATTGCGGGCATTTCGTATGGCGGCGAGGTAGCCCAAGCCTTCGCACTCAAATATCCGCAGAAAACACGCAGCCTGATCCTGATGGACACCGTCAGCGAAGTTGGCCCGGAGTTGCGCCTGGTCATCGAGAGTTGGGTCGATGCGCTCAAGGCCAACGATGCATTGGGCTTCTTCAACGCCAGTGTGCCCTGGAGCTTTTCCCCGTCCTGGATTGCGGCCAATACAGCCATTCTCGAGGATGCCAAACAACGCTATCCCCTGCTCGATTTCCCCGCTGTGATTGCTCTGTGTGAGGCATTTTTCGAGGTCAATTACACCGCCCGCCTGCATGAGATTCAAGTACCGACCTGTATCATCGTTGGTGAGGTCGATTTGCTCAAGGGCGTGGCATACGCTCGAATTCTCCAGCGCGAGATTGCCCATGCCGAGTTGCACATTATCGACGGCGCCGGTCACGCTTCGTGCTGGGAACGCTCAGAAGAATTTAACTCGATTGTGCTGGGATTTTTAGCCAAACAAACCTAGCGTAGTTTGCACAGGTGACTCCACTGAAAAAACCTTTTTACCGCGGAGAACGCGAAGAACGCAGAGAAAAACTTAAAACCAGGTTTAAAAATTCACATCAAAATCTGAGCAAAGCTCAGAAATTTTGTATTCGTTCAGTTGATAACCGGTAGCAGGGAAGGGACAGGCCTGCCCTGGATGC
>JABGRQ010000038.1 GCA_018648225.1 Chloroflexota bacterium | reverse complement strand
TCCTGTTGTATTCTTCGATCCTGGCCTATCTGATCTATAAGCTGGCTGGCTGGTACACAGCTGGAGCTGCCGGACGCATCATCAGCGGCACCATCAAACGGGTGATGTCATCCAGCGTGGGCATCGCCTCGATGGTTGCCATGGCCACGGTTATGCAGCATGCCGGCATGACAGAAACCCTGGCACGCGGTCTGGCTGAGGGGGTTGGGGCCGCCTTCCCCTTCGTCTCTCCTTGGATCGGTGCCCTGGGTGCTTTCATGACCGGCAGCAACACCAACTCGAACGTTGTTTTCGCGGCCCTGCAGCAGCGCACGGCGGAACTGCTGGGATATAGCGTCGCCCTGATATTGGCCGCTCAAACTTCAGGTGGCGCCTTGGGTTCGGTCATCGCACCAACAAAGATCGTGGTCGGTGCCAGCACCGGCGGCATGGCCGGGCGGGAGGGCGAAGTCATGCGCAAGATGTTGGTGTACACAGGCCTGCTGCTCTTATTGATCAGCGTTTTGACGCTCATTGGTGTCGCCATGCTTTAAAATTATGCTGGAAAAATACGCGCTGGGAAAAGAACGCTCACCAAAATTCTACAACCCGTTCAGGAGTGATATACCTTGGAGCAAGACAACATCAACAAAATTCGCCGTCACGACCGGGCCAAAGACGAGCTCTGGATTCGAGATTTCATTCTTCGGGCACCGATGGGCACAATGGCCACAGAATATGAAGGGCAACCATTTTTAGTCACGCGCAACTTCGCCTACGACCCCGAGACGCACGCCATTTACATGCATGGAGCCAAGAAGGGCCGCACCATCGAGAATGTGGCCGCCCAGCCCCAGGTATGTTTCAGTGCCAGTGAAATGGGGCGCCTGCTGCCCGATGAACGCGCCATGGAATTTGGTGTCGAATTCGCCGGTGTGGTTGCCTTTGGCCATATCAGCCTGGTAGCAGACCCCCAAGAGGCCAAACACGGCTTGCAGTTACTCTGTGATAAATACTTCCCTCATCTAAAACCCGATGTGGATTACGAACCCACCACAGACACCGATTTGAAAGTTACCGCTGTCTTGCGCATCGACATCGATAGCTGGAGCGGAAAAGAGAAACGAGTTGCCGATGACTTTCCCGGCGCGTTTTATTACGAAGAAAAATGATCCTAAGCAAGCCAGGAATGCATGAATATACATTTCTCAACCTTTCTTGGGTTCCTGCATTCCTAATAAAAGAGACTCTATGAACGCCATGATTTCTTGGATTCGAGCACACAAATTCGAAGCCCATCTGACAGCTTTCTTGCTGATGGTCGTTCCATCTGCACTGCTCTATTTCTCGAACCAGGCAGAGAACGCCGGGCCGATCTGGGTCTTTCTGGGGATATTTGTAGTCGGCAATATCCTGGCGATGGTCATAAAATAAGCTTTCTAGATGAATAATAATTCAGCCTCAAGGCCTAGAGGAATTTACACCTCTGGGTCGATGTATTTCATATGAAAATAGACTATCCTGGGGGCAGAAGCAGCAAGTAGTTGACCGTATTCGGGAAACTGTGTGCTATTTACATACGCCAAGATGATTGCGAAAGAGAGCTTCTATGTCCCCAAAATCAAAAACCATCACGATTTTATCTGTACTGTTGGTTATGTTTTTCTCCCTGGGCTGTATTACCGTAACCCGGGCTTTCGAAGAGTATACGGCTTTCGATTTTGAAGAAAACCCTCCCAATAACTCTACATCCCAAAGCGATGAAGATTGTTACGACTGCGATTACTGGGACGAGTTCGAATACGATGCCAACGAGCGTCCAATTTTGAGCGGCAGTGAACTCATCC
>JABGRQ010000037.1 GCA_018648225.1 Chloroflexota bacterium | reverse complement strand
CATCTACGGAGTAGCAGATGACATCCAGCGCGACGTTACCAAAGACGATTGCATCCATAAGCGTTAACTATTTGAACGGGATAATGTTTTCAACACATTCGTTAGCACATTGACGGCATTGCGATATTCTACCAACGAAAGGCGCTCATGGGGGGTGTGATCGAGGCTGGAGTCGCCGGGGCCATAGGCAACCGCGGGGCAATCCCAGATCGGGGCGACGATATTCAGATCGGCGGTGCCGGTTTTAACGACGAAGCCCGGCCTGCCCCCAGCGGCGCGGATTGCACCCAGAAATGCGCGCACCAGCGGGGTATTACGTTCGGCTTTATAGGCCGGGATGGAGAATCCGGTTGGGGTGATTGTGCAAGAGACCTCCGAATTCTTGAAGGACTCGGAGGTCTGAATGAGACGTTCATACCACTCATCCGGCGAGACATCCAGCGGCAGACGAACTCCTACGGTGAGGGTAGCTGAATCCTGAAAATGGTCTGTCTCCGATGCGAAGCTGCGCAACGTGAGCAGCAGTTGGTCAAAAACGCGCTCGCGCTCAATGTTGAATTCATCCACCGCGGCGCGGACGTGATTCCAGAGATCAATGGCGGCTTCAGGCGCGCTCTGGCCTTGTGCGGCGGTGTGCTCCACGGGGAGGGTAACCGTCACTTCGGCCCAGGCGCTGCCCTTGTAGCCCAGCGTGACGCGGTTCCACTGCGACGGCTCCCCGATGATGGCGAAGTCGGGGCGGTACTGATCCAAGATATGCCGCGCCCCGGTGGAGTTCTGTTCTTCATCCACAGCTCCGATAACAACGAATTGCCAGCCATCCAGCGGGCCGACGGCGGCGACCGCGTCGGCGAAAGCGGCGAGGGGGCCTTTAGCGTCTACAGCGCCGCGGCCGTAGAGTACCTCACCCCTACCCCCCCAGCCCCCCTTCCCATCTCCTCCCAGGAGAGGGGAAGGGGGGTGCCCGTCAGGGCGGGGGGATGGGGTGATGCGCACGGGAATCTCGCCCGGCACAGTATCAATATGCCCTAACAGCACAACCTGCCTCGGGCCGTCGCCCATCACGCCAATAGCGTTGCCAACTCCATCGGAGTAGGCGCGGGTGAAGCTCAATTCATCCATGCGCCCAACAAGATATTCCACCACAGCAGATTCTTCTCCCGAGGGGCTGTAGTGACGAACGAGTTCGATGAGGGTCGTCGGCCGTCGGTCGTCGGTCATCCGTCCACCAGAACTTCACACAATGCGGCTACCACCTGATCCACCTGCTCCTGTGGTATCACCAGCGGCGGCAACAAACGGATCACGGTCAGTCCGGCGGGGAGCGCAAAGATGCCGCGTTCGGTAAGGGCTTGCAGGTACGGGGCGACTTTCTGTTTGATCTCGATGCCAATCATCAGCCCCAGGCCGCGCACGTCACGAATCAGCGGAGATTCGATTTTGTTTAACTCTTCAAGCAAATAAGCGCCCAGTTCCGCTGCCCGTTGGGGAAGTTGCTCTTCCTCAAGGGCGGTCAGCGCCGCCAGAGACGCCGCCGCGGTCAACGGATTGCCGCCAAAGGTTGAGCCGTGAATGCCCGGAGAAAGCTCACCCACGCGCTCGCCAATCAACAGCGCGCCCATTGGCAGCCCCCCGGCGATGGATTTTGCCACACACAGCAGATCGGGCTGCAAGTTGTAGTGTTCCAGGGCAAACATCTTGCCCGTGCGCCCAAAACCAGTTTGGATTTCATCGAGGATGAGGAGCGCACCGCGCTCCCGGCAGAGTTCCTGCGCACCATGGAAATATTCAGCGTCGCCGAGGTGAACGCCACCCTCACCCTGCACCACTTCCAGGATCACAGCGGCGGTGTTTTCATCCATCGCTGCGGTCAGTCTTTCAAGATTGTTATAGGGTACATGAACAAAATCCGGTACCAGCGGCTCGAAAGGCTGGCGGTATTTCTTGTTCCAGGTGGCCGAGAGCGCTCCAAAGGTTCGCCCGTGGAAGCCGCGCATGGTGGCAATGATCTTGGTGCGCCCGGTGCTGTAACGCGCAAATTTAAAAGCCGCTTCGACGGTCTCCGTGCCGGAGTTGGTCAGAAAAGCGCGGCTCATTCCATCCGGGGCAAGGCCGGTCAACTTTTCAAGCAGTTGAGCGCGCATATCGTTGTAGAACATCTCCGGGCAAGAGATCAGCCGGGAAGCCTGTTTGTTGATCGCCGCTAAAACAGCGGGATGCGCATGCCCCAAATTCGCCGCGCCCTGCGCACCGACGCAGTCAATATATGCATTGCCTTGCTCATCCCAAAGCATAGCCCCCTCGCCGCGCACGATAGTTAAATCGCGCTTGGCGTATACACCGGAGGTGTGGAGATTTTCAATGGATTGAATTGTGCTCATAATCTATTCCTTCGTCAAACAAATGCAGAATGCAAAATGATGAATGCGGAATATTCTGCCTTTTGCATTCTGCATTCATCATTTCATTACCGTGCCATTACCCGCCAAGGCGCAACTAATCGGCTGAGCCACACGGCCATCGGCAATAATCACCTGCCCAACGCCGCCCGCCAGGGCTTCCTGCGCACCGAGGATCTTCTTTTTCATGCGGCCTTGCGCAATTTCGAGAGCGCCTTCGAGTTTGGTTTGCGGAATTTCGCCGATCAACGAACTCTCATCGGGGAAATTGCTCAGCAGGCCGGGGACGGCGGTCAGCAGCAAGAGTGCTTCGGCTTTGATGGATGCAGCTACCATCGCCGCGGCTCGGTCAGCATCCACATTAAGGGCTTCGCCTTTTTCGCTGAGCGCCAGCGGCGCGACCACGGGGGTGTATCCGGCATCGAGCAAGGTATTCAGCAAAGTGGTGTTGACCCGTTCAATTGTACCGGTGTAATCGTCTCGCAAAATTTTCTTTTTGCCATTTTCGATGATGCGGATTGAATCCTTGCGCCGGGCGCGGATTAACTGCCCATCCACGCCGCTCAATCCCAAAGCATTGACTCCCAGACCTTGAAGTTGTTCTACTAAAAGGGTATTGATCTTGCCATTTACCGCCATCGCAAAAATCTCCAGCGTCTGACGATCTGTATAGCGCGAGGTGAACCCTGAAGGCGAAGTCACAAAGCGCGGTGGATAGCCGACGGCTTCCCCCAGGGCACTGGCCTCCGCCGAACCACCATGTACCAGCACCAGGCGTTGTCCCTGTTCGAGCAGCGCGGCCGCGTCCCGGCAAATCGCGGAGAAGTCCACACCCTCGGTACCTCCGAGCTTAACAACAATAATTTTGTTCGTCATGGATTTCCTTTGTTCAAATGCAGAACGATGAATGATGAATGTTTTACGTTTTGCTATTTTTCTTCGCTGTTTTTATGGAAGCCACGAATATGGCAATAAGTTCATCGGTCTCTTTTGCTAATTCAGCCATTCGCTCTTCTGGCATGATCTCGGCTTCAATGAGAAGTTCAATCCAGAATGCGGTTTCGTCAAGTTCTTGAAGACTGCCTTCCATCTTGTTGATGAAATCACGGGGAGATTTTGCTCGATAGGCCTCACGATACTGCGCTCCGACCGATGTTCCACTTCGTAAAATCTGTTTGCCTATCACACCCGATTCACCGCTGTGGGGCAAAGACCGGTACAGACGGATAATGCGCAAGGCATATTCTTTTGTCCGAACGCGAAGTTCTTTCGGCGGGTTTTCGGCCATATCAGCCTCCAAAATCAATGTGAATATTCAGAATTCTGCATTCATCATTCTACATTAAATCGGGTGTAACCCGAAGAACTCCAGCCCCAGGGTTTCGTCGAATCCCAGCATCAGATTCATGCACTGGACAGCCGAACCCGAGGCGCCTTTCATCAGATTATCAATCGCGCAGATCGAGATGACATGCCCGGTTTTGGGATCAAAGTCGAAGCCCAGATCGGCGTAATTGGAACCGGCCAAAATCTTCGGCTCGGGGACGCGGTAGATTCCGCGTTGTGCCTTGACGATGCGGATGAAGGGGTTTTCAGCCATTGCGCCGCGATAGGCTTTCCACATATCTTTCAGCGCCACACCGGGCTTGACGTAGCCGTGCGCCGTCGCCAGCGCGCCGCGCACCAAATCCACCGAGGTCATTGTCAACGAGACATTTTGCAAACCCATCTCCTGAATAACTTCGGCGGTGTGACGATGACCGTAAGCGGCGTAGGTGCGAATCACGCCGCTGCGCTCCGGGTGATGCGAACCGGCGTTGACGCTCACGCCGCCCTCTGAAGAACCGGTTTTGATTTCGATAATCACTGGCTTGTCCATATCCAGCAGCCCAGCCTGCACCAACGGCATCAATGCCAGATTTCCCGCTGTGGCATTGCAACCCACTCCGCTGACATATTTCGCCGCGCGCAATTCCTCACGGTATAGCTCCGGCAGGCCATAGACGAATTTCGCCAGCCAGTCCGGGGCGGCATGGTCAGCGCCGTACCAGGCTTTGTACAACGCCGGATCGCGCAGGCGAAAATCCGCTGAAAGATCAACAATAAATTCTGCGGCCCGAGCATATTTCTCGATATTATGCTGCGCCTGTCCGTGCGGCAGGGCTAAAAAGAGTACATCCGTGGCTACCAGTTCGCCCGGATCGCTAAACTTCAACTCGGTCTGCTTGCGCAGGTTGGGATGTGCCATATAAACATACTCGCCCAAACGGCTGCGCGAGGTCGCCTGCACAACCTCCACCTCAGGGTGGGGGATCAGCAATCGCAACAATTCCCCGCCGGTATAGCCCGACGCGCCAATGATAGATGCTTTTATCATAATTTCTCCGAAATTCTAAAATGCAGAACTGGGTGTTTTTATTCATCATTCATCATTTTGCATTCTGCATTACAGTACTTGTATTTCTCGTCTCGCCACAGCCAGCAGATAGTCCACAATCAAATTGGGGATGTCTATGCCAGTCGTCGGGGCGGCGGTGTGGAACTCCATGGTGTGGTTGATCTCGTTAACCTGGAAGCCGCGCTCCGGGTGTTCGATAATATCCACGGCCAGCAGCCCACATCCCACGGCGCGCGCCGCTTTGTAGCAAATATCGCTCAACTCCGGGGTCAGCGGGCAAACTTCGCCCTCCCCGCCGCGAGCCGTGTTCGTAATCCAGTGCGGCGATTTGCGATAAATCGCTGTGATGGGTTCATCGCCAACCACCAACACACGGATATCGCGCCCCGGCTTTTCGATAAATTCCTGAATATAGAAAATCGAATGCTCATACGATCCCAACACCGCCTTGTGTTCTAACACGGCCTCAGCCGCGTCGCGGTCGTTGATCTTCGCCAGCAAACGGCCCCACGAGCCGACCATCGGTTTGAGCACCACAGGGTAGCCCATATTCTCAATCGCTTCCAGCGCCGACTCGGCGGTATAGGCCGCCATCGTGCGCGGCTGGGGCACGCCCGCCTGTGAGAGCGCCGAAGCCGTAGTCAGTTTATTGCCGCAGGCTTCAGCTACATTAGCGGTATTCACCGTGGGGATTCCCCAGGCATTCAGCACACGCACCGAATACAGCCCGCGCGCATAGCTGATGCTGCGCTCCAGAATGGCATCGTATTTCAGCCAGGGTTCGGGGTTAGCGAAATCAAAAAACGTCTCCCGGTCGTCCAGGCGGTCAAAATCGATGCCGCGGCCTTCCAGGGCGGCGAAAATCCACTTCTCTTCAACGCGCACCCGCGAGTAGAGTATGCCGATGTTCACTCCCCCCAATCCTCCGCTTCCATCGGGGCCATTTCGGCAACAGGCGGATCCAGCGAGATCACTTCCAACTCTACGCCACAATCGGGACAGACAATAATTTCGTTCACTTCGGTACCGGCATCGAGTTCGATTTCGGCCATACATTCAGAACAAGTTAGCTTAGACATGATGTACTCCTTCAACAATTAATAGGGATTGGGCTTGTTTCAATTGCGCCAGAACGGCTTCTGGGGCTGTGCCGCCCAGCGCTTTTCTGCGCGATACGCATTGCTGCGGATCAAAGACGTTATACACATTTTCATCAAATTTAAGATGGATAGACTGGTATTCGGCGAGAGTCAGCGTCTCGAGGGTTTTCCCTTTTTCAAGAGCGAGCCTCACCGCGCGGCCCGAAAGTGCATGCGCCTCCCGGAAGGGGATGCCACGCTCGACGAGGTAGTCGGCCAGATCGGTTGCCATCATCGCCGCGTCAATCGCTGCGGCCATACGCTCAGGCTTCACCATCAACGTGCGCACCGCTCCGGCCATTACAGGCAGCATGGCAATCAGCATATCGCAGGCCTCGAAGACAGGGATTTTATCTTCCTGCAAATCCTTGTCATAGGTGGAAGGCAGCCCTTTGAGCGTTGCCAACAGTCCAACGAGTTTACCCAACAGCGTTCCGGCTTTGCCGCGCGCCAGTTCAAAGGGGTCAGGATTTTTCTTCTGCGGCATCAGGCTGGAGCCGGTGCTGTAAGCATCGTCAAGTTCGATGAAGCCAAACTCGGCGCTGCTATAGATGATGATCTGCTCGGCAAATTTACTGAGATGCACGCCGATCATCGCCGCTACAAAGAGAAACTCAGCAACAAAATCACGGTCGGAGACGGCATCCATGCTGTTGGGGCTGGCTTCGGAAAAGCCTAGTTTCTCGGCCAGGGCAGCGCGGTCAATGGCAAAGGGCGTCCCAGCCAGGGCACCCGATCCCAGCGGGAGAACCGAGACACGATCTGTGCAATCGTTCAGACGCTCACGGTCGCGCTGTAAGGGCCAAAAGTGCGATAGCCACCAATGACTGAGCAAAACTGGCTGGGCGCGCTGCAAGTGAGTGTAGCCGGGCATGATAACGCCAAAATCGCTCTCGGCGCGCTCCACCAGCGCGGCTTGTAAATCACGCAACGCGGCATCCAGCGCGGGGATGTTATCGAGCAGCCACAGGCGAAAATCGGTGACAACCTGATCGTTGCGGCTGCGTCCGGTATGCAGTTTCCCGGCCATGGGGCCGACGATCTCACCCAGGCGGCGTTCCACGGCGGTGTGGATGTCTTCGTCGCCAGGGGCGTAGGAAAAGCTCTGGGACTGGAATTCAGCCTCGATTTGCTGCAATCCAGCCCGGAGCTGAATCTGCTCGTCCACTGTCAACACGCCAGCCATCTCCAGGGCTTCGGCCCAGGCCAGGGAGCCGCGCACATCCTGCAAAGCCATGCGTTGATCGAAGTTAATCGAGGCGTTGAGTTCCCACATTTGCGAGTTTGCGTCGCCGTCGAAACGGCCTTTCCATAGGGGCATGTATACTCCTTAGTGTGTCACTGCGAACGTAGTGAAGCAGTCTCCCGAAGATGAGATTGCTTCGCCATCTACATTGGCCCGCAATGACATTAATCCCGTTTGAACCGTGAATAATCCGGCTTGGGCAAATTCATCCCTGAGACGGGCAATTCATTGAGGGCGCGCACTTTTAGCGGCAGCCCGTAGAGATGGATGAAGCCCTCGGCGTCGGACTGGTCGTAGACATCTTCCTGGCCGAAGGTGGCGAAATCTTCGCGGTAGAGGGTGAAGGGGCTCTTGCGCCCAACGGTGATGATATTGCCCTTGTAGAGTTTCAGGCGCACCGTGCCAGAGACCGGACCCTGCGTGGCACTGACGAATGCATCCAGGGCTTCGCGCAGCGGCGAGAACCACTGACCGTTGTAGGTCAGTTCGGCGTAACGCAGGGCAATCACATCTTTATAGTTGATGGTGTCCTTATCGAGAACCAGCGATTCGATTTCACGGTGGGCAGCCAGCAAAATCGTCCCGCCAGGGGTTTCGTAGACGCCATGGGATTTCATCCCTACCAGGCGACTCTCGACCAGATCAGAGCGTCCAATGCCGTGCGCCCCACCAATGGCGTTGAGTTTGGCAATCAATTGCGCCGGGGTAAGTTCCTCGCCATTAACGCTAACCGGCGTGCCGGACTCGAATTCGAGCTCGACGTATTCGGGTGTGTTGGGTGCATTCTCCGGTGAGGCGCTCAATAGGAACATATCTTCGCTGGGTTCAACCCAGGTTTCTTCCAGCGGGCCACCTTCGTGAGAAATATGCCACAGGTTGCGGTCACGGCTGTAAATCGACTGGCGTGTGTTGGGCACCGGCACACCGTGAGCTTCGGCGTAGTCGAGGGCATCTTCACGTGAGCGGATTTCCCACTCGCGCCAGGGGGCGATGACCTGCAAACGCGGGTCAAGCGCCATAACTGTCAACTCGAAGCGCACCTGATCGTTGCCTTTACCGGTTGCGCCGTGGGCAACAGCATCTGCGCCGACTTCGTGGGCAACATCCACCATGTGTTTGGCGATGATCGGGCGGGCGACCGAGGTACCCAGTAAATATTTGCGTTCGTAGACCGCGCCAGAGCGCAGCATGGGGAAGAGATATTCTTCGGCAAATTCATCCTTGAGGTCACGGATCACCAGTTGACTGGCGCCACTGGCAATGGCTTTTTCCTCAAGGCCGTCGAGTTCCTCGGCCTGGCCGACATCGGCGGTGAAGCAAACCACTTCGCAGCCGTAGTTTTCCTTAAGCCAGGGCACAATCACGGATGTGTCCAGACCGCCAGAATAGGCCAGTACAGCTTTGTTGACAGATTTGGTAGGGTGACTAGGCATAGAGCATTTTCTCCTTTTTTGCCCTCATCCTCACCCCTGTCCCGAAGCATAGGCAAAGAGACGAAGGAGGGGTTTGAGGGAGATAACAAAAAAGCCCTCCTTGGGGAAGGAGGGCTTGATAAACAAGTTGAGCGATCTTGGCTTTGGTTTACCCAAGCAATAACGCCCGACCTTCCCAGGGGGAGGACAGTTTCTTACGACGAGGGCGACGGGGATTGCTAATCAGGGTAAACATATTGGGGCGGAGTTTAGCACGCAGGCAGGCGAGCGTCAAGGTGAGAAGTACAAAAATATCGTAAAGATTGACTCCTGACATCTCTGCAAAGCCCAAATAGGTTCTGGTTCGTTAAGATATAATATG
>JABGRQ010000036.1 GCA_018648225.1 Chloroflexota bacterium | reverse complement strand
CTTCCGTTTTGTCTTTTCTTCCTTGAATACTGCTCATCGAGCGGGAATTGCTGTGAGAAAGCAAATGTTTCCGGGTGAGCAATCGTCATCACGCCGACCACGCGCGCTTGAATTTTCAGCGGCAACCCCACAATCGACCCCGCCCACATTGGCGGCGCGCCCTCATACAAGGTATGATCACGCATATTATCCACCTTAATCAATTCCCCGCTTCTGGCTACAGAATATGTCAGCCCGCCCTCGCGCGGCTGCGACCATGCCTGCCCTTTGCGCCCATCCGCCCACAAAGCCGCTTTGAATACCAGGTTGTTGGCTTCATATAGAAAAATATGAGCATCCTGCGCACGATGAATCAATACTAAAGCATGATGAAGGATGTTATCCAAAACCTGCTGCAAATCCAAATGACTTGTCAACACCAGGCTTACCTGGCGCAGCGTTTCCAATCCCTGCACTCGCGACTCCGCCAGCGCATACACCCGCGAGCGAGCAATCGCCGACCCGGCGCAACTGGCGATCATACGTCCCATGGCAAGTTGATGAACTTCAAAAGCGAAAGATGGGCGCGTATCTGTCACCAAAATTCCCCCCGCCAGGCCGTCATCCGTTCTTACAGCCAGCCACAGAAATAATGTCAGACCGGTTGTGATTAAAAACTCTTGCTGGATAGCGGATAAAGTCGGATCTTCCGCTGAAATGATGCTTGTTGACTGAGTAGAGAGATCGGCTTGCACCCAAGGAGGGAACGGACCCGGGTCGGGGTGAGTGCCATGGTGAGGTTTAGATTCGCTCTCAAAGGCCTGACTGTCATCCAACGCAGCCAATTTTTCGGCAACAGCATTCCATTGCAGAAAAACAGCATTTTCAGCCTGCATGAGCTTGCGTATATCTGCCGCAGCTTTGACAGCAATCTTTTGATAATCGGTCAGATTTGCAATCGTTGTGACCGCTTCAATCAGTTGCATCATTTCCGTCAGCCATACACACCGCGATTCCCCTGAAGCATCATTCGACTCTAATTGCTCGAAAAGAAACTGAATAATGGCATCATTCCATTTTTCATCCAGAGGTTCCAGTTGAGCAATGATACGTTGCAAACGGTCTTCCATTGCAAAGAAACTCCACAATTATAAGGTTTTATTATATTTGGTATTTTTATACCACAACCAACATTTTGCAGGCGCAGAAATGCCTGTATTCTATCGTCATTTAATTGAATAAATGTTACAAATTTGAAATTTTTAAATTTCAATAGCCGTATCTCGCTCGGGCAATGGCCCGGCAAGCCAGGTACTCTTAGGATAGCATATATTTGAACAGAAAGGTATAATCGTACTAATTATGTCTAATTCAAATTACAAAGCCACTATTTTAGCTGTACTCGCTCACCCGGATGATGAATCGTTCGGTATGGGGGGCACGTTGGCGCTATACGCCGAGCGCGGCGTCGATGTACACCTCATCTGCGCAACCCGCGGCGAGGCTGGTGAAGTTGGTCCAGAGTATTTGCTGGACTTTACTTCAATTGCAGACTTGCGCGAAGCCGAACTGCGCTGTGCAGCAGGTCACTTGGGGTTGGCAGGCGTACATTTTCTTGACTATCGCGATTCAGGGATGGTCGGCTCCCCCGATAACGAGTACCCCGAGGCATTTATTAACGCCCCGCTGGAGGATGTTGCCGCGCAGGTTGCCAATCTGATACGCGCATTTAAACCCCAGGTTGTCCTGACCTTTGACCCAATTGGCGGCTACCGCCATCCGGATCATATTCACATCCACAAAGCGGCTACGCAGGCCTTTTCTATGGCCGGAGATGCTGCTTATCAGAGTAATTTGCCAACATATCAGCCGCGGCGGCTCTATTATCATACGATTTCAAAACGCTTTCTGCGCGTTGCCATACGTTTGTTGCAACTGTTTGGCAAAGACCCCAGTCGTTGGGGACGCAATGAAGATATTGATTTGACGCAATTGATTGTAGATTTTCCTACCCATGTCAAGATCAACTATCGCGCTGTAGAAAAACGCAAAGCAGCCGCGTCGCAATGCCATGCCAGCCAAATTGGACCAGCAATCACTGGGGGGGCCTTCCGTTGGCTATTTCGGTTGCTCGGCTTCGGGAGTGTAGACCTCTTCATGCAGGCCTCACCCGCCCCGAGCGAAGCTGTGGGCGACGATTTTTTTGATGGGATCACCTTTGAGGGAGAGTAATCTCTCTTTGCGACTCATTTTTTGCTAACTTGACTGCCGCAAATGCTGGTGATATGATGCCTCGCGTTGAGGCACATTTATGGCATACGATCCGCTAAACGATAGCGATCTCTTTGATGAAGAGGAATATACTCCTGAACCTGCTCAACCCAGAGCGGTTGCAGAACAAGAAACGCCGGGCGACGATTCGTCGTCCGGTCTTTTTGAGCAATTTTGGACTCAAATTGCTCATGCCGGTTTGGTTGAACCGGTTTTGCGTTCAGGGACGCTCTTGCTGTCGCTGGTATTAGTCATCATTGTGGTTTGGGCGTTGCGTTCAGTCAACTTAAGTGCTGTGATGAGCGGATTGCCCAACGAAGGGGGCGGGCTGCTCTCTGCCCCACAAATGACGCCCACGCCGCAAAGCTATATTGCAGCATTACCCCCTATGCCCTCCCCAGATCAAATCAGCAGTACAGGGATTGGGCGGCAGGCAAAAATTCATACCACCATTCCCACGCGGGCGCGCTCAAAAATTATCCAATATACTGTTGAATTTGGCGATTCGGTTTTTGGTATCGCCGAGCAATTCGGCTTGAAACCCGAAACGATCCTATGGGCTAATACGGCCACGTTGCAAGATAACCCCCATCAACTGCAAGAGGGGCAAGTCCTCAACATTATGCCCGTGGATGGCACGTATCACAAGTGGGGTGAGGGGGAGCAACTCGCTAAAGTGGCCGAATTCTATGGCGTGGATGCGAATGAAATCTTACAATGGCCGGGGAATAATTTTGATTTGACGCAAACCACGGTTGAGAATTTCAGCGCTGAAGCCGGGACAATGTTGATTATCCCCGGCGGGACGCGCGCACTGATCGATTATGGCCCGCCACGCATCCCGCGCGATAATCCGGCGGTTGCGCGCACCTATGGGCCTGGTCACTGCGGCACGTTGGCTGATGGCATCATCGGCGATGGTGTATTCATTTGGCCGACGGCGGGACACTGGCTCTCGGGCTACGACTATAACCCAGCGGCAAATCATTCGGGGATTGACATCGGCGGCAAATCCGGCGATACGATTTCGGCGATTGATGATGGCGTGGTGGTGTATGCAGGCTGGAGCTACAGTGGCTACGGCAATCTGGTAGTAATTGATCACGGCAACGACTGGCAATCGTTGTATGCTCATCTTGATGGCTACTATGTCAATTGTGGGGAAAGTGTATACCAGGGCGCAACCGTTGGCGCAATGGGAAGTACAGGCGCTTCGTCGGGGCCACACCTGCACTTTGAAATTCTGTATGGTTCCGCCCGAGTTAACCCCTGGAATTTCTTGCCATAAACACAAAAAAGAGTCCGGGGGCTGCGAAGCAGTCTCCGGACTCTTTTTTATAGAGCTTGCTTTTATTCAGGTTTGCGGGCTGTAATCTTGGCGCTGAAAATCATTTTATCGAAAATGTGCTTGTTTTCAATCAACCTATCACTAAGATCAAGCTGCCGAATGGCTTCGTCTGCCATTTCTTTACCCCAGTATACCGCTTTCATTTCTACATCTACAAACCCTGCGGCTTCAATAGAGGCAATAAATTCCTGAACATCCAGCGCACCAGCAATGCAACCAGCCCAGGCACTTACGCTGGATTTGATTTCCTGTGGCAGCGGGCCATCGGTAACAATATCGCTCACGGCTAATTTGCCCCCCGGACGCAGCGCCCGAAACGTTTCCCGAAGCACCTGGGGTTTATCGGGGCTGAGGTTGATGACGCAATTGGAGATAATTACATCCACAGTCTCATCGGCAACAGGTAGGTTTTCGATCTCGCCCAAACGGAATTCAACATTGTCTGCACCCAGTTTTGCTTTGTTGGCGCGAGCGCGTTCGAGCATCGCGGGGGTCATATCCACACCAATCACTTTTCCGGTAGGGCCAACTTTTTTGGCCGCCAGAAAACAATCAATCCCGCCGCCGGAGCCCAAATCCAATACGGTTTGGCCGACTTCTAAAGCAGCTAACGTGACTGGATCCCCACACCCCAGGGAAAGTTCGGTGACATCGGCGGGCAAATCAAAGGCTGCGGGGTCTTCATAGATGTGCGCGACGGTTTCCAGCTGAAGAAGATCATCCGAAGGACTGCAACAAGAACTTTGTGTGGAAGAGCAGCCGCAGTCAGCCTGCGATCCAGGTTGGTGTTGTTCGGCAAAGTTTCCATAGCGCTCTCGTACTGCAGAGCGAATATCTGTGGCGGCTTTTTGTGATGTTTGAGTTGTCATTTTTTCTCCTTATATAGAAGTATTTATATGTATCTATTTATTGTGGCAAAAAAACACCGTTTTATTCCGGCACACTGATGACCATTTTTACGGGCTGATTGGGAGCAAAATCCTCGGCAACCTGACAGCAGCCGCGTGCCAAACTCTCCTGATCGAGGGTGTAGAAAACTTGCTTGCCGCGTCGCTCCGATTTTACCAATCCAGCATTTTTGAGAATCTTCAAGTGATGGGAAACGGTCGGCTGGGCAACATCGAGCTTTTCAACAAGGTCATTGACGCTGACCAATTCGCAGCAACACAGCGCCATAATTTTTTGGCGGGTTTCATCGGCTAAAGCCTTGGCAAATTCAACGGTGTTGGTAATAAATGTTACTGTTTCCATGAGTTTGATGCGTACGCAATATCAAATTGATGTTTATCTATACGTTCAGAATTCTAATCGAAGTTTATCTATATGTCAAGCGCGATAGACTCAAAGCAGCGCGGGAGTATTTGTAGCGGATGTTCATAAAAGTCTTGCAAACCCAAGTGGCAGTGGTATAATTCCCCTCGCTGATTCGGTAATTCAGCACAAGTTCGGGCGGTTAGCTCAGTTGGTTAGAGCGTTGCGTTGACATCGCAAAGGTCGTTGGTTCGAGCCCAATACCGCCCACAAAAAATCTGGCATCTACGATGCCAGATTTTTTATTTTAAGTCTTCCAATGCACATTTCTATACGCAATGACCCACCATTGCCGCTATTTCAACACCAACTCAGCTATTCGCCGTTCATTCCAATCGAGGATAATGGTGCCATTGATATCGAAAGTTGGCGTCACCAATTTGCCCCTGGCCAGGCTGCGCGCTTTTTCGGCAGCATCTTTATTGATGACCACATCGATATCTTCATATTCAATTTCATGTTTCTCAAACCACTGACGTGCTTTGCGACAATCGGGGCACCAACGGTTGCAGTACATCACAATGGCGCTTTTTGAGGCGGGCGCTGCTTCTTTGGGTAGATTCTCCGTCCGCAGGGTAAATGCTCCGGGATCTACGCGTTTCAACTCAGCAAAAAGCACTTCATTATCGGGTTGGTCCTCAATGTCGTGGATGTCGATATACTGAATAATGCCCGTTTTATCGATGATGAATATAGCGCGCTCGCTGCTTCCATCGGAGCGTAACACGCCATATTTTTCGGCTACTGCGCCATGAGGCCAGAAATCGCTCAACAGTGGGAACGAAATCTCATCCAGGCTTTTGGCCCAGGCTTGTAACCCAGGGATATGATCTACGCTGATGCCCAGAACCTGGACACTTGATTCCGTGAATCGAGCATATTCTGCCTGATATGACGGAATCTGGTTGCTTCAGACGGGGGTCCAGGCCAGAGGGAAGAAGGCCAGCACAACGCTGCTGCCGCGCAACTCGGACAAGGTAATAGTTTTGTCCAGATGTCCGGGCAGGGTGAAATCGGGGGCGAGATCGCCAGTTTTGAGTTTCATAATTATCCTTTCAATATAGGGCATCTTGCAGCGGGCGCGTGTATTGGCCGCTATCGCCATCGAGCATGAATTTGCATAAATCTTCGAGAACAAAAAATATCATTAAAAATTCTGAAGCGCTTTTGAGAAAACTAAGGCCAGGCACGGGGCCCCGCCTGTTCGTCAACAATTTGGTTACTAGAGAATTCTATCAGATAACAGACCGATCATCTTTCTATTTTCAAAAGGATTCTCTGAAAACTGTCGTAAGAAACTCCACATGGGAATTTTCAGAAACCCAGCAGAGTTCCAACTCATAAATCTGGAGTTTGTTGTACAATGAAGGCAGTCACATGGTAATTGTTTACCGCAGAAATGCCATTCATTGGTGCACCGGAGGTACAACGCAATATGCTGGTTATCATTAGCGATTTACACCTGAAAGACGGCACGTCTGGCAGTTCAATTACGCCCGATGCATTTAGCGTATTTGGCGAGCGGCTGCGCAGCATGGCCTACCGCGCCTCCTGGCGTGCCGACGGACGTTACGAGCCCCTCCGCTCGATTGATCTACTGCTGCTGGGCGATGCCTTCGATTTGATCCGCTCAGAACGCTGGCTGGTCAATGCCACTGGCGAAGTTGAAACCATCCGTCCGTGGGATCATCCGCAGGGAAACGCCTATGCCGAGAAAATTACCGAAATTACCGAAGCCATCCTGGAGCATAACCGTGCTGGGTTTGAACTGCTAAAGCGCATCAGCCGCGGCGAAACTGTGCAACTTCCTCCGGCAACGCAAGCCGGGCAGCCCGATCATAATAGCGCTGAGCGCATCCCCCTGACCGTGCGCATCCACTACATGGTGGGCAACCACGATTGGTTTTTCCATCTGCCTGGCCCGAAATACGATGCTATACGTCAACGTGTTGTCGATACCTTGGGTCTGGCAAATAGCGCCGAGCTATTCCCATACCACCCCGAAGAATCGCCCTTTATCATGAAATTGTTTCGCGATTACCGCGTTTACGCGCGGCATGGCGATCAGTTTGACAAGATGAACTATGACGCGGATGCCGGACGAGACGCCTCAACCGTGGGGGATGCCATGACGATAGATTTGCTGACGCGCTTCCCCTATGAGGTTCGGCGTCAAACGGGCACACGCCTGCCTCTGGAGTTGAGCGAAGGTCTAAAAGAACTCTCCAATATCCGACCGGCAATTGTCACCCCTCTGTGGGTGAATAACCTGGTCAATAATTATGCCAGCGACCCCGAACAATCCACATTCATCAAGAATATTTGGGATACGGCTGCCGAAGAGTTTTTGCAAACCGGATTTGTGCGTTCACACGATCGGTGGCTGGCTTTCGATGCCGTCGACGGGTTAGAAGCGGCGCTTTTCTTTGCCAAGGGGCTTTCCTTTGATGCAATGAGCAAACTAGCCGGTTGGGCAAACCAAAAACTTTGGGGCGCCGACAAAATCTCGATTGCAGAAAATGCCCTGAAAGAAAGCGCTTATCAAGACCGCACCGCCGATTATATTATCTACGGGCATACACATTTTCACGAAATTGCACCACTCGATACCTATTTCGATAATAGCGTAATGCACAACCAGATTTATATCAACTCTGGCACCTGGCATTCCTATTATGATATGACCATGCAAGCCCCTGACAAACTGAAATTTGTGGGCATGCACGTGATGACCTACCTGGCATTTTTTAAGGATGACGAGCGCGGTGGCAAACATTTTGAAGCCTGGTCGGGATCGCTATCGCAATAAATCCGGGAGATATTATGACTGAGTTAAAACTCATCGAAGCGATTGAGCATTTTGCCGCCATCACCAAGAACTGCACCGACGACGATCTCGAAATCGAATGGCAATGGCGCGCCTACAACGAAGGGCTTCGCTTTGCTTTTCTGCGCACTTACGAAGAATTGCGCCAACTGGCCGCCACTTTGATCTCGCAACGCTCAACGGGCGGAAAAAGCATCCATACCGCCCAGCGTGCCCTGGCGCAATATCATGCTGCATACCGTCAGTTTCAAGCCGTCATGCTGACGGTAGACGATGAACATTTCGATGTTCCGCCGGGGAAAAATGAGTGGTCCCTGCGGCGCACGATCGGGCATATCATTGCTGCTGAGCGCGAATTTTTCGCCCGCATCGAGTTTGCGGTTCAACAGCATCGCCAGGGTGTTGAAGAAACCAGCGAGATGAGCAGCGCCGAAGTTGAAGAGTTTGTCGGGCCTTTTGCAGATTTTGAGCGCAACATGAACCGGCTCTCCATGGCCGGAGTGATGGCGATCTATGATACGCTGCATAAACGCGTCTTGCGCGAATTGGCTGATATCCACGCCTTCGAATTGGAAGCCCCCTCCCTGTGGTGGGAGGGCATCCCGCTCTCGGTGGAGTTCCGTCTGCATCGGCTGGATTCGCACCTGCGGCAACACACGCTCCAAATTGAGAAAACCCTCCTGGCGCTGACAGAGCCGCCCTGCGAAGCATATCAATTGCTAAAATTGGTCTATGCCGCTTTGGCTGATGTTGAAGGGGTAATCATTGGCGATTGGTTATTGGGACAACGTGAGCAGCAAGAACTGGCGGCTAGCATCCAACAGCGTGCTGAAGCGATCAAAATCATACTGAAGGGCTGATATTCAGCAAAAAAGAGCCGCCGGAGGTGAACACCTCCGGCGGCTCTTTTTTGCATCAACTTGCCAGGTCCGCGGGTGGGTCTGGCTTATCGGGCATTTTGAATTTGAACCAGGTGGGAATCACGGTCAACAGGGCTACAGCCGCAGTGATGATGAATGGCAAGCGCGGGCTGAAGCGCTCCCATAGCTGCGCGCCAATCCACGGGGCAGGCAGGGAGATCAGCCCCAGGCTGCTGCGGAACATCCCCGAGAAGACTCCCAGCAAATTTTGCGGCACCACCTTCGAGATCAGCGATTGATACGCCGGGCTGAGTAATCCCACACCAAAGCCAAAGACCACCCATGTGATCGCAAATCCCAGGAAAACATCCACCTGCAAGAAAATCATGAAGGCTGCAAAAACCATCAAGAAACCCATTGAAATCGGTACACGTTCCCCAAAACGGTCGGAAATCATACCCGAAAGCATTGGGGTTATCATCATTGCCAGCGAGAAAATTGACCCCAGCAGGCCAATTTGCACCAGCGAGATTCCGGCCACCTGCTCCAGATAGAGCGGCTGCAACTCACCGGATAGGCGGAAAGCAATGTCGCGCACGCCATCGGTGACAAATATCCAGGTGATAACGCCGCCGCCAATCAGCATGGCCCACATGGAACTCAGGCTGGTTTTGAAAGAGCTGGCGGTCAATTTTTGCGGGTGCCTGTCTGAACTGGCTGACATCGTCGTCGCCATCCAGATGCGCAACCCCGCCGCGATAGCATATAGCAATGCTGATCCCAGCATCATTATTTTAAATCCATAGTATTGGGTTAGAAATCCGCCCAGCGGCGGCCCGATGACTCCGGTGATCTGAAAAATTGTATCGGTGATGCCATAAACTTTGCCGCGATTCTTTTCGGATGAGTTCTCGGCGATGAACGCGCCAAAGCTGGGGCCAACCAATGCATAGGGAATCTGGCTAAAGGAGATGGCGACCAACATCCACTGCCAGGAGGGCGCCAGCAGCATAGCTGTATAACCCAATACCCCGCCAACGCTGCCAATAGCGATTGCGCGCAGGCGACCAATCGAATCGGAAACCCAACCGCCGAATAGCTGCAAAATCAAAATCGCTACCGATGAGAGTGTAAAGACCAACCCCACCTGGCTAATACTGGCTCCTAGTTCGGTGAGGTAAATGGGCATCATCATCGGGAACATTGAACCCGCAATATTGGCAACCACCATTGCGAACATAAACCAACGCATGATGGGCGTGAGGAGGGGTTGTTTTTGAGTTTGTTCCATATTTTTAGTAGCCATAGGCCGTTCGGGTGCGTGAGCCCAGGTACGAGAGTCCTTTGAGAAGCCCGATCACTATCAATATGGCCCACCACGTAATCGCCAGCGGCATAAACGTGCGTAGCCACTGCCCGCTATCGAAGTAGAAGTACACATCTTCGGGCGCAACTACCCAGCGTTGATTGACTTCTTTAATGTAGTGGGTTTGGCGGTGGAAAGTATCAAAATCAAAATAGAGATAATGAAAGTATCCGCTTTCATCTACTTCTACCAGAAGCATATAGGCCATCTTGGGCCGCGACTCCAGCATGATTTCACGTTTCAGGCCGGTCAGTTCTGAATAGAGCTGGGCATCACCATTTTTGATAGCTGTCTCCAGGGAAATGGCTACCGGGCCAGGGGATGAGTACTCTTCTTGATATTCTGCGCTAAAATACGCTTCATCAAAACGGACCCGTCCGTGGATGTATGAACTCAACCTGAGCGCTCCAGCAATCATCAAAGGCACCGCTATCAACAAGAGCGCCTTCAACACAGGCTTGATAATGCTCTTTTGTTCATTTTTCATTTGCACAGTCATCACTACCTCCTGAATGTGCATACAATACTGCTTTCGCAACGATTAGGTTTATTTTTAAACACTCTGTCTTCCTTGTACATATATCAAGATTGTACATATAAAAATAAATAATGTCAATATTTTTTTATATTTTTATTTATTTTTCTTTATATATAGATATTTTATAAATCATACAATTAATTTTTTTTATTTTATGACTTTACTGCAAAAAGCACCAGATGGAAGGTTCCGCATCTCGTTTTTAGCTTTTTGAAGTAGAGTCTTTCAAGATTTTCAAGGAGCTATATATGCCACCACTCGACTACCAACAAATTGTCCGTGAGTTTACACAAGAGCACCAGCTACAGATTTCCACAGTCAGCCGTCTGCTCGATTTGGTTGCTGAACTTGGCGAAGTTGCCAAAGAAATCCTTGAATCCACCCATTATGGCCGCGAGACCTTTCAACCTTCCAAGAACTGGGATGCAGAATTGGGCGACACTTTCTTTTCGCTGATTTGCCTTGCTAACAGCACACAAGTCAACCTGGATACTGCGTTGACACAAGTGTTGAAAAAATATCAGCTGCGAATAGCTCAAAAAGGCAGTGCAGCCAGCGACGCGACAATATCTTCCGATGCACGGCAATTGGACACCACGCGCAAAATGACTTAACAATGAAAGTATGGCACTAAAGGCCAATGCGCGTCTGGGGCAGCAACTCCTTCAGTCCAATATACAGTGCATCCAAATCTGTCTGTGTATTATAGCCCTGGACAGAAATGCGCACGAATTTTCGCCCATTCCAATCTATCAGCGGAACCTCTACCCGGTACTCGTCATACAGGCGCTCTTTTAGCGCGGCAATATCGGTATTGGGTGGTAAAGGAGCAATACCCATCTGATGATACAGACCAGAATCCAGCGGATATAGAGGCTCCATTTGCACCAGCTCGCAAATACGCTGGATCGTCGGGCGGAGCAGATTGTGGCATCCCTGACGCACTTGCTCCCAATTATGTGTTTCCATAAATTGAATGGCTGCTGAAATCGAAAGCGAAGCAGCCGGGTCTTTGGTGCCAGTCCAACTCAGATAATCTACATATTGCGAGCCACTGGCGATCTGTGGCGCGGCATGATACCCCCAACTGACGATCAACGGCTTGACCAAATGCTGCACTTCAGGGCGAGCATAGAGAAAGCCGGCCCCCTTCGGAGCAAGCATCCATTTATGACAATTGCCAACATACCAGTCGGGTTCAATTGCTTCCAAGTTGAGCGAAATCTGACCAGGAGCATGGGCGCCATCCACCAGAGTCAAAATGCCATTCTGGCGGGCGCGAGCGCAGACGGCTTCCACCGGCAGGCGCAGGGCTGTCGGGGAGGTGATATGACTCAAGTAGATAACCCGGGTGCGCGATGTGACGCCGCGCCAAAACTGCTCAAGAATTTCTTCGGATGAACGTACCGGCAAGGGGATAGGCTGATGAATATATGTTGCGCCCGTCTTTTGACAGACGAATTCCCAGGTGTAATCACAAGCGCCGTATTCATGGTCGCTGGTTAAAATTTCATCGCCAGGGCCTAACGCCAGCGAACGGGCGATAATATTCACCCCATGCGTGGCGTTAGGGACAAAAGCCAGATTGTCGGCGGTGGTGTGCAGGTAAGCTTCCAACGCTTGGCGCGCCTGACGATCATATATATTCATTTCACGCCCCAAAAATAATACTGGCTGTTTCTCCAATCTCCGCTGCCAATCTTGATATTCATCAAAAACCGGGCGCGGGCAAGCACCAAAGGAACCGTGATTAAGAAAGTGGATTGAAAAATCTAGTAAAAACAAGTCGCTGATTTGATTGGACATCATGGCTTCAACTTTCGGTATTTACAAACCCATCATTCTGACAAGAATACCTGCAAACAAACGCAAAAAAACGAGTTCGTGATGGCTGCTAAAACATGGCAAGAGTATACATCATACGATTACCATTCGCATCAACACGTACACCACAGAAACAAGTGATGATAAGATAGGATGAATGAACAGGAGTTCCTTATGAAAACAAGAAAACAATTCGGCCTGTGGCCCAGTCCGATCAGTCCTCAGCGCATTGGCGCGGGGCTAAGCCTCAGCGATATCGCCTGGGACGATGACGGTACGCTGGTATGGCGAGAGAGCCGAGGGGCAGGGGGCGTGCTCGTGGTACAGCCGCCCGATGGCGAAGCGTTTCGCGACCTGAATAGCGATTATACGGCCAGCGCGGGCGTGGGCTACGGCGGCGGCGATTTTTGCGTCGGGCACGGGGCGGTATATTTCGTCGAGAGTAAGGGCAAACGCCTTTTCCGGCAACCCACCCAGAGCGGCGGAACGGCTGAGCCGATCACCCCCGAGTTTGGCGCGGCGGCCTCACCGGCGATCTCCCCCGATGGCGCGCACTTACTCTTCATCCACACCTATGAACATCAAGACTCACTTGCCATTGTGGACACCGAAGGGGTAAATTGGCCGACAAAATTGGTCTCCGGCGACGATTTTTATATGCAACCCCGCTGGCATCCCGGCGGCGAAAAGATCGCCTGGATTGCGTGGAATCATCCGCAAATGCCGTGGGATGGGACAATTTTAAAAGTTGGGAAGTTGAAGGTTGAAGGTTGGCGAATTGATGATGTTATTACCGTGGCTGGAGACGAGAAGACGGCCATCTTCCAGCCGCAATTTTCGCCCGATGGGCGTTTTTTGGCCTATGTCTCCGACGAAAGCGGCTGGTGGCAGATTTATGTATATGATCTTGAGAGCGGCGAGACGCGGCAATTAACCCACGCCGTAGCCGAGCATGGCATCCCGGCGTGGGTGCAAGGCATGAGAACCTACGGCTTCAGCCCTGGTGGTGAACGCATTTATTGTATTCGCATTCAAAATGGGTTTAGCAGCCTGTGGCAGGTGGACGTAGTCAGCGGCGCGGAGAGCCAGATTGAGTTGCCCAAAGAATATACCTGGCTGGAGCAGATAGCCGTACATCCGCGCGATGAGCGCATCGCCCTGATGGCCTCCGGCGACCTATGCCCCAAGCGGATCATCACCGCCGACCCCGCGGGTGCGTGCCGCGTTTGGCGGCGTTCTGCCCCCGAAGATTTACCCACCGAGACCTACGTCGCGTCCGAGGCCATCATCTGGCCTGGTATGGATGGCGGCGATGCGCACGGCCTGTTCTACACCCCGCAAAGTGAGCAGTTCGAGGGCGTTGGCCTGCCCCCGCTGATGGTCTTGATCCACGGCGGGCCAACCAGCCAACGCGGAGCCAGCTTCGACGCTCAGGCACAGTTCTTCACCACGCGCGGCTTTGCCGTGCTGCAAGTCAACTACCGCGGCAGCACTGGCTACGGACGCCTGTACCGTGAGATGCTGCGCGGCAATTGGGGCATTTATGATGTGGAAGACGCAGTCAGCGGAGCGCGGCATCTGGCGGCGCAAGGCCGCGTTGATAATGACCGTCTGGTGATTATGGGCGGTAGCGCCGGAGGCTTCACTGTGCTCAAAGCGCTGGAAGATTATCCGGGCGTGTTCAAGGCCGGGGTGTGCCTGTACGGGGTTGCCAATCAATTCTCGTTGGTAGCCGACACCCACAAATTCGAAGAGCGCTATTCCGATTCGCTGCTGGGGTCTTTGCCCGAGGCTGCCGAATTATATCGCCAACGCTCGCCGATTTTCTTCGCCGACAAGATTCAAGACCCGGTGATTGTCTTCCAGGGGGAGGATGATAAAGTTGTGCCTAAAGCCCAATCCGATGCAATTGTAGCCGCATTGAAACAAAATGGCGTGCCGCATGAATATCATCTCTACGCGGGCGAAGGCCATGGCTTCCGCAAGCCTGAGACGATTGAGCATTTTTATAACACGCTAGAGAAATTTTTGCGCGAGTATGTGGTTTACGCGTAGCGCGCTAGACCTCGGAGTTCTCAGCCTCGACGACTCTCCAGTTTGAGGGCATCATGCTGAGAACTCCGAGGTCTGTGAGGAAATCCCATGAACATTTTAAAAAAAATCACCAAATTCCTGACCACCACGCCTGATCGAACCCCAGTCTATTGGCTGAATGTGCAGTGCAACCACTGCGGCGAGATCATCAAGACACGCATCAATCTGTACAACGACCTCAGCATCCACTATGGCAAAAAAGCGCAAAGTGACACCTATTTTTGCCGCAAGGTGATTGTTGGCACCCAGCGCTGCTATCGTCCCATCGAAGTGGAACTAACCTTCAATCACGAGCGAAAATTGATGGATCGAGAGATTAACGGGGGGAAGTTTGTAGAGGAGGAATGAAAGACTTCGGAGTTCTCGAAGAACTCCGAAGTCTGGGACCTACGAGCGCCGCGCCAGGTACCACTTGGTTACTTCTGCTGCAAAAGCAGGGACGAACAACAACGGCAGCAAATACTGCCATTGCGCCCAGGTCAAAGGAGCGGTATCAAAAACTGGCTGTAGGAAGGGAACGTAAATCACAGCCAGCAGCAACACCATCGAGGAGAGTACCGCCCAGTTCATGCTGCGGTTGGTAAACAGGCCAATTTTCAAAATCGGGTAGACTTCGGATCGGGCGGTGAAAGCGCGTAATAACTCCGAGAAGGAGAGCGCCACAAAGGCCATCGACTCGGCTAACTCTTGATTGCCCGGATACTGGTTCAGACCAATCAGATATGCAGTCAGCGTTACCGCAGTAATTGCAACCGTCTGCACAATGATGCCAATTTTCATACGGCGATTGATGATCGGTTCGGAAGGCGGGCGCGGGGGGCGATCCATAATATCGGGGTCGCCGCGCTCCACACCGAGGGCCAGTGCAGGCGCACCATCGGTAATCAGATTCAGCCACAGGAGTTGAATCGCTGTCAGAGGGGAGGGCAAACCCATCAGCGTCGCCAGGAAAATAATCGCAATTTCAGCCAGATTGCACGAGAGCAGGTAATACACAAATTTGCGGATATTGCTATAAATCACGCGTCCCTGCTCAACAGCCGAAACGATGCTGGCGTAATTATCGTCGGTGAGTACCATATCGGCGGTCTCTTTGGTCACATCGGTGCCGGTGATGCCCATTGCCACGCCAATATCGGCCTGCTTGATCGAAGGCGCATCATTCACACCGTCGCCAGTCATCGCCACAACTTCGCCATTGGCGCGCAAGGCCTGAACTACACGCATCTTGTGCTGTGGCGAAACGCGAGCAAACACATCGGTATGACGCACAGCTTCTTGCAGCGCAGCGTCATCCAGCAGATCAAGTTCCTGACCGGTAAGCACGCCATGCCGTTCGCCGAGCAAGCCAATATCTTGCGCAATGGCGCGGGCGGTATTGGGATAGTCGCCAGTAATCATCACGGTGCGGATGCCCGCGGTACGGGCAATATCCAGGGCGGGCGGCACTTCGGGGCGAGCGGGGTCGATCATGCCAATCAACCCCACAAAAATCAAATTCTCTTCCAGGCCATCGTCCAGAAATTCGCCGTCGTTGTCATTATCCAAATTATCCGAAATGCGGTATGCAACGCCCAACACGCGTAACGCGTCTGCTGTCATGCTATCGTTGGCTTCCAAAATGCGGCGGCGCTGCTCATCATCCAGCGGTACAGCCTGATCGTTCCGGTTCTGATAATGCGTACACTGCTGCAAAACCACATCGGGGGCGCCCTTTTCGGCTACCACAAACCACTGACGCTGCTTGTCGTCATAAAATGGAGAAAGGTCTTCTGGCTTCGGGTCGTTGACGGTATGCACCGTGACCATGCGTTTGCGCTCGGAATCAAAGGGAATTTCCTGAATGCGCGGATAAGCCTGATTCAGCGGCCCGGGCAGGGCACCTGCCTTAGCGGCAGCGACGAGCAGCGCGCCCTCGGTGGGGTCGCCTACGATCCGATGCGTGGACTCGCCTTTTTCGCTGGGTTGCGCTTCCAGCAGCGCGTCGTTGTTCAGCGCGCCAATCCACAAGGTCGTCAGAATGGCGGGATAATCATTCAGCCTGACAGTTTCACCCGCGCACAAGAAATCGCCTTCAGGTGTATAGCCGCTGCCGGTAACTTCGATAAACTCGCCATCGGCGGCCACACGGGTGACAGTCATTTCGTTTTGAGTCAGGGTGCCGGTTTTATCGGAGCAGATGACGGTAGCCGAGCCAAGTGTCTCGACAGAGGAAAGGCGGCGAATGAGGGCATTGCGTTTTATCATCTCGCGCATGCCCAACGCCAAACTGATCGTCACTACGGCTGGCAAACCTTCGGGCACAGCCGCAATCGCCAGGCTAACGGCGATAATGAACATCTCCAACGGCGGGGTGCCGCGCAGCCAACCCAGCACAAAAACCAGCGCGCTAATCGTCAGCGCCGCCCAGCCAAGCGTGCGCCCCAACTGGTCGAGGCGTTTTTGCAGCGGGGTTTGTTCTTGCTCCACAGATTGCAACATTTCAGCGATGCGCCCAATTTGGGTCTGCATGCCGGTGGCGACTACCGCCCCGATGCCGCGGCCATACGTGACCACGGTTCCCATGAAGGCGGTATTATCCAGATCGCCAGTGGGAGTATCGGGAGCAAAGGTGGCTGCGAAGTCTTTTCTCACCGGGACAGATTCCCCTGTCAGGGGGGCCTCATCCACACGCAGGTTGACCGTCTCCACCAGCCGCACATCCGCCGGAATATAATTGCCCGCTTCGAGGTAGACAATATCTCCGGGCACAAGTTCCCGCCCCGGGACGCTGACGCGGCTGCCATCTCGCAATACATCCGCCTCGGGGGCAGCCAATTCTTGCAGCGCGGCCAACGCGGCCTCGGCGCGGCGTTCCTGCACCACACCCAGCACAGCATTCAGCACCACAATTGCCATAATGGCAGCGGCTTCGACCCAGTCGCCCAGCGCAGCAGAGATGACCGCGGCGACGATGAGCAAGATAACCACAAAATCGGTGAGCTGCACCCAGAGCATCTGCCAGATGGTGGTGGGCGGGGCTTCTTCTAGTTTATTGGGGCCGTAGGTTGTGAGGCGGTGCTGCGCTTCCCCCCCGGAAAGTCCCTTTTCAAGTGAAACTTCCAATTTATTCAGACTTTCATCAGAAGTGAGTGTATACCAAAGGGTATCGGTTCCCCTGGCATTGATTTGTTGTTCATCAAACATATAAAGCTCCATCAAGAAATCATCAAAGACTAAAGGCTATGGGGTAACCCGAGTGTTCCGATTATACCGCGCTCAATGATATTCCAACGTAAATTCTTACCCCCCATATAATGAGGGGGATTACGTCGCATAGCGAATACTTGCCGCTATCGTCAGGGATGCTATAATCGGCGCTTGCAACACAACCGTCAGGCCAAACTTGAAACCTAAAAGTATTTCTTGCATCTAA
>JABGRQ010000035.1 GCA_018648225.1 Chloroflexota bacterium | reverse complement strand
ACGCTAGGGCGCAAGGAAGCTAAGGCGCAAGGAAAAAACGAATAATTATCCTCTGCGCCCTTGCGTTAAAAATTTGGACTATTCAGTGGCTGCGGGCACATAATCCCAGCGGAAATTGCAGTATTCGGCGCCCATGCCAATAGTTTGCGTGCGCCCCCATTGAATGGACTCTGGCATGGCGGCCATGAGAATATCATCGAGCTTGCAGAATACCGGGGTCAACTCCGGGGCATTATAATGGTTCAAAATATCCAAATAAAAGCAATGCTGCATGTTAAACGCATAGGTGTGCTCATTTGCGATGATTTCATCAAATTGCCAACCCGGCGCGGGGAAGAATTTGTCCATCACGAAGCGCAGCAGGCGTTGGAAGACAGCAAAATTTTGCGGGGTATATTTCATTAGTTGGTTGACACGCATATTGGGTGGGGGATATTGTGTAAACCAGGCTTCAAAAAGTTGATCGATTTCAATCAGAGCGGCTTTGACATCCAGCCCGTCTTCCCGCAAAATTTCGTAGAGCGCCAGCCCCGGCAGGATATTGCCGACCACATGGGCATTAAAGGCGGTTTGCTCAAAGATTGGGCGGCGGGTTTTGAGTTCGGTGTATTGCCGCTGGACGCGCGCCGTGAAGACGGCGGCTTCGATAGGGCCGCGTTTTTCGCTCAGGATGCGCTGCCAGATTTTGGCGTTGGGCATGCGCGGCGATTGGGATGCTTTTTGAGCAATGAACATACCGCCCAGCGCGCCGATGGTCAGGCCGAACCAGAAACGATTGGATTTGTTCATGACGATCTCCTTTGCAAAAGGCATTTCACCACAATACCCTGAAGGGTACAGGCGTCACGAAGACACAAAGGTTTATAAAATTTTTCTTCGTGGTGATCTTTCTATTGCATAGCTCACCACACGCCGGGCAATAGCCGGAAGCGCGTTTGCTGGCTGAATTCTTTGTAGCCGGGCAGTTCTTCTTGCAGCGTTTTGTCTTCCAGGGCTGTACGGATGACAGTTAAAATAGCAGCCAGACCGCCGAAAATGAACGCTACCCACGAGCCAAGCATGATCGGCACGGCCAGTTCGAAGAGGGCGCTGCCCAAATATCCCGGATGGCGTACGATCTTGTAAGGGCCAGTGTTGCAGACGGTATGCCCGCGCTCATCCTGGATGCGCACGACCATCGAGAAGAAGGCATTTTCGACCATTGCCCAGGTGCCGGCGGCATAGCCCAGCGCGGCGACAATCAGCGCAACGACATGCACCCAAAGTGGCAGCGGAGCCGACCAGCCGTAGCGCATGTCGAACCCGGCCAGAATATATTTTGCCAACGTCAACAGGCCGATGATACTGAGCAGGTTCTTGTCCCAGGGCTTCATGCCCGCTATGCTGCGTTGAGCGCGCTCGGCCAGTAGTTGAGGATGACGTGGGATCAAGAGAATGGCATTGGCGCTTACCCAAACGGCATATATCGCCACCAATGCCCAACCCCAGCCCCAATCCCAGCGGCCTGCGGGCCAAAATAAAACCACGGGAACCATCAGTGTTCCCATAATTTCACGGATCAGCCAACGGGTGACGAGGCGCGAGGTTTCTGGATCATTTGTGTTCATTCTGGTTTCCTTCCGGCATATAGACCATAGCCCATATACTTGAAATACTGGCGTGGATTGGATGATAAATATTTCATCAACGAACGGGTTTCGCGGTCGCTGAGCATAACACCGATAAAACGTCCCAACAGCCGAATGTAGTTGCGCGCCGTGAGCAGGCCGCTCTGGTTGCGGTTTTCAGCGCGCATATTCATGGCGTAATCTTCGGCAACCACATCTACGAACCCGGCTTCTTTGAGCAGCGCGGCCCATTTCGCTGAGGCCTGAAACTGCTGCCCGGTGGCTTCGATGATAACGGCTTCAATCTCTGGCGATGGGTTGTTGACCCAGATAGCCTCATTCAGGCCGATATATCCCCCTGGCTTGAGTACACGCAGATACTCACGCATGGCTTTCGCTTTATCGGGTACAAACACGTTCACCGACTCGCAGATCAGGGCGTCGAATTGATTGTCTTCGCTGGGCAGGTTTTGGGCATCGCCCAGGCGGAAATCCATTTGCTGACTGAGACCCTGTTCATTTGCCCAACGCTCGGCGCTCGACACCATGCCGGGCAAGAGATCAACCCCAACCACGCGGCAGCCATAATTTGTAGCCAAATAAGCTGCCGAAATTCCCGCGCCAGAACCAACATTCAGCAGTGATTTTCCGGGTGACAAATGGCAAAATTCGGCCAGCTTTCGCGTGGCGGCCAGCCCGCCCAGATGCTTGGTATGCCCCATTTTGGCCTGCATATCAAAATACAGCGGCAAACCATAATCTGCGGCGCGTTTGGGTGTGGTTTTTTCAGACATGGTTCATTTCCTTTCGAACCCAAAAATATCCACGAAGGACATGAAAAATGTGTTGGTCAACAATATTCTAAACACATCACTCATTTAGGCTGAAACGCGAATGCCCCAAATAGCGCAAATTTCGCGAATGTTATTCAGAATAAATTCGCGTGATTAGCGCCATTCGCGCTCATTCGCGTTAAAATTTTCAAAGGTATTGGTGTACAAAATGCTCCTGATGAATACAGAAGGACACAAAAAACACCAAGAGTGTCAATAATCTTCGTGTTCGTTGTGGATTTCATTTACCAAATGCCCGGGATCAGCCGATAGCGCGTCTCGCGGGTGAATTCTTCATAACCGTGCAGTTCAGCGCGCAGGGTTTGATCTTCCAGTGCCGTGCGGATCACGCTGGCAATCAGGGCGATCAGCGTGGGGATGAAAGCCCAGAGCGAATTCAGTACCAGCGGCGTCACCAGATACCACAACAGCCCGCCCGCGTACCCCGGATGGCGCACAATTTTGTAGGGGCCAGTTTTGCAAACCGTATGCCCGCGTTCAGTCTGGATGCGCACCATCGAGGAGAAAAAGCGATTCTCCAGCATTGCCCAGGTGGAAAAAATAAAACCCAACGTGCCTACCCCCAGAGCAAGAACCTGCCCCCACAGCGGGATGGCATCTGTCCAATTGTAGCGAAAATCCATCCCGGCTAAAATCGTCGCCGCCAGCGGGCCGTAGATAGCCGCAATTGGCACCAGCTTGCGATCCCAATCTTTTACGTTTTTGGCGCTCTGGGCGCTGCCGCGCTCATAAAGTAGATCGGGGTTTTTGCGGCGCACCAGCAAGCGGCTGCCGATGGTCGCCAACGTCGAGATGCCCAAATATGCCCAGGCCATGCCCCAACGGGTTGTCCCGGCGTTGCTGAACAACACAATTGGGTACAGCAAAATATAAGCGACGAAGCTGATGATCCCCCGAATGGGTAGTTTTTTCTCGGTCATAATCGCTCTCCTAAAAACTTCTTCGCCTTTTGTGCCACAATTGCCCGGTGTGGACGAGCCATCTGGTGCGGTAGCCATTCGGCTACCAAATTGGGATAATATTTGCCCAGCGTCTTCAAGCCCCAGCCCACGCCTTTGGCGGCATCCATATCCCATTCGCCGAACACCGGCTCCAGCAAATCGAGCAGCGCAGATGCTTGCGGAAGAAGGTCTGCGGCCCCGCGGGAGCGTTTAGCCCAAAAGTGAACGCCGACGCCTACGGCGCGGCGCACCCAGCGATTGGGGTCATCCCGCCACACGGACAGGACGCGCAACGCGCCCTCGAAGTGGGTTATCAGACCCGGGCCGGGGACGCGTTCCCCGAGGATATCCGCGCCATACCACACATCCGCGGCGATGATATATGTTCTGGCGCGTTCAAACGCTCCGCCCAGATCGCGGCCCAACTGCGCCCGCAGCGCCCCGCCAATCACAACCCAACCCCCCTCGGTTTTATGCGCCGCAATCTGGGCGATAAAGATATTTGTAGGGGCTATTGTCCCCGCGCCAAAGATTTCACCGATGCGCTCCAGATAGCGAAAGGGCGTGCGCTCGGCCAGCACGGGAGCCAACCGCGCATAAGCTGCCTCGAATGGATGATCTTGAATGTCGGCGGCAAGTTCTTCGCCAAGTTGAACGGCTGTTTGCATGTTCATAAGCGTTAAAGTGCGTCGCACCTGCAAGTTAAAACATCTCGTGCAAATACGGCATTTTGGATGGGAAGACAGTTTGCATGGCGGCCTGCACTTCGGGTGAGGGGTTGCCCCAACCGCGGATGGCAAAATCGGCGGGGGAATGGGTGCCATACACGAGCGCAGAAAGCCCCTGAATGCTAAGTTCGCAATCGGCTTCGGAGGCGGGCGTCACTTCGAGCATACCGCCGCGCCCCTCAAATTCCCAGATTCCGCTGTTCCACGGGCAAAGGGGATCCTCCACACGGGCGCTGAATCTCGCCGGGTCGGATTGCATCCCCCCCAGGGCAGCCACATCCAGCACGCGCCCCATTGGTGGAATCCAGGTGCGTTCAAATTCTGTGTCCATGTCGGCAAACCAGGTTTCGGGCTGTTCGTAGGGCGGCAGCCAGAGTTCAGCGCGGTTGGCCTGGTCGATGTGGCGGGCGATCCATTGCAATAGCAGGTAACGGCCTTCGGGTTTGTGGTAGTAAAAACGGGTGGCACGCAGTTTGAACTTGGTGACTTCTTCGCCTTCCAGGTTGTAGAGCATCACGCCGACGATCTCGCCATTCAGGCAGGCTGCGGCCAGCCAGGTGCGTTCTTTGCCAGATGGCACGGGGTCGGAATGTTCGAGTACAGCCATACCGTGAATGCGCTGGCGATGTTCCAGTACATATTGACGGAAGATGTCGTAGCCTTGCGAGATGAGCATCCGTTGCACGGTGCCAGAGACTTCAATCTGCTGCAAAGGAGCCAGGTCGGCGGGGTGGAAGATGGTTTTGCGCGGCTGCGGGAAGGTGACGAACCCCAAACGCTCGTAAAATGATTCGCGGAAGGGGTAGAGCGTGGTGAGAGGGCGCTGGCTTTGGCGAATATTCTCAAGCAACTGGGTCATCAGGCGTTTGGAGTAGCCTTTGCGCCGCGCACGTTTTGGATCATGGGGGTGGAGGCTACCGTGGCGACAGGGGATTCATCTTCGAACACCGCCAAAACGGTGATATATTCGGCGCGTTTGGCGAAGCGCGCCTCCCACTCGTCTTTATCGCGGATGGGCGGCGAGGGGTTGAAGGCATAGGTCGTCGCGTCGAAGAGTACGGTGAACATTTCTTCGCCCTGCAATTTGCGGATGGTGATTTGGGGCATAGTGTTACTCTCACTCAAGTTCAAAATGGTTCATTTTTTCGGTTGCTTGTCATTCTATCAAGCCGTATTCAGATTGAACCATTTTTTTAGTCGTCAGGCCGCTGGAACTTTGAGCAGTATGCCGACCAAATAGCCGATTAGCGCGCTGACGATGCCGATCACAGCCATTTCCAGGCCGCTTTTGACGGGGTGCCCGACAGTAGTGCGCGCTTTATAAACACCCACAATGTAGAGCACAATTGCCGAAACGAGCAGCGAGAGCCACAGGCTGATACTTACCGAGAAGAAGGCGAATGGCGCCAGCGGGATCAACGAACCAATAATCGCAGCCACGCCTACGATGAAGGCTGAGCGCAATGCGTCGTTGCGAGTGGTGGGGGTGAGTTGATGCTCTTCAGCCATCATCACGCCCACCCAAACATCTTTGTCGGCGGTGATTTTATCAACGATCTGGTCGAGCAATTCGCCATCAAAACCTTTTTGGCGGTAGATTTCGCGGATTTCTTCGCGCTCTACGGCGGGAACCAGGTGTACATGGCGGTATTCACGCTCGCGTTCGCTCTCGTAGTGGGCGGTCTCGGCCAGGGCGGTGGTATAGGCGACAGCGGCCATTGAAACCGATTCAGCGAAGGTTGCGGCCAAACCGGCGACCATAACAATTTGCGCGTCGTAGGTGGCCGCGGCCACACCGAGTACAATGCCAAGCACATTCACCAGGCCATCTTGCCCGCCCAAGATTACATTGGCTAGCGTGGAGCTGGGTTTGTGCGGGTCACGATGCACATGGTAGTGCAGTTGGTCGTGATCGTGGTCTTCAAGGTGGTGTTGTGAGATTTCTATAGTCATAGTTTTTTGTCCACGAAGTGTACGAAGGGCACGAAGAAAGAATTAGTAGCAGGATTTACGCACTTTCGCAAAAGAAAGCCTGAAAATAGGGGTGTGTGGGGTGCGAAGCACCCCACACACCCCTATTTTCGGTATATTTTTCATCGTTTTGCGTAAGTCCAAAGTAGTTCACGTGTCTCTTCCTGGATTTTATTTTCGCAGCAAGCGCATCCCGTTGAGGGTGACCAGCAGCGAGGCGCCCATGTCGGCGAAGACCGCCATCCACAGAGTTGCCGCGCCAAAGAAGGCCAGCACCAGAAAAACGACTTTGATCGCCAACGCGAAGCCAATATTGATGCGAATTGTGCGCGCAGCCTTGCGTCCAACGCGAATTGCGGCGGGTAATTGTGCCAGATCATCGGCCATCAGGGCGACATCCGCGGTTTCGAGGGCTTGCGCGGTACCAGCCCCACCCATGGCGATGCCGAGACTGGCCGCAGCCAGGGCGGGCGCGTCGTTGACACCATCGCCGATCATGGCGACGTGCTCATATTCGGCCTGCAAATTACGCACGGCTTCAAGCTTGTCTTCGGGCAGCAAACCGGCGCGGATGTCATCCACGCCCAGGGCTTGACCGATTGTTTGCGCCACGGCAAGATTATCACCGGTGAGCATGACTGTGCGTTGCAGGCCAGCCGCTTTCAGGGCAGTAATTGTCTCATGGCTATTCCCCCGCGGCGGATCGCTAACGGCCAAAAAGCCGAGTAAATGCCCGTTGGCGCTGACCAGCATCACAGTTTGCCCGGATGATTCGGCCTGATCGATACGATCGCAGAATTGGGGATTGGGAGTTTCCGGTTGGCAGTCTTCCTGATCGTTGTCGTGGAATAGGCCGTGGCTGCCGATGGTGATTTGTGACCCGTTAACTGTGCCGCGGATGCCGCGTCCGGGCAAGGATTCGACATTTTGGGCGTCGAGTTCGGGGGCGCCGCGGTTTTGGGCGGCCAGCACAACG
The DNA here is from genome assembly GCA_018648225.1 of Chloroflexota bacterium. NCBI lineage: Bacteria > Bacillati > Chloroflexota > Chloroflexota bacterium. The sequence continues at coordinate 12,352 of JABGRQ010000035.1, read as the reverse complement.
GCGCGTGCCAGCGGGTGGGTGCTGCGACGCTCGACGGCGGCAGCCAAAGTGAGCATTTCATTACAGTGGGGGCATTCAGCTGAGTCATCGTCATTGCAGCACTCATCGGCGCAGACAATTTCGGTGAGTGCAGGGCGGCCATGTGTCAGGGTTCCGGTTTTGTCGAAGGCCATCACGCGGATATTTCCTAACGCTTCGAGATACGCCCCGCCTTTTACCAGTACACCGCGCCGCGCCAGCGTAGCGATACCGCTGACTACGGTGACAGGTGTGGCGATGACCAGGGCGCAGGGGCAGGCGATTACCAGCATAGCGAGCGCGCGGTAGAGCCAGCCGTGCGCTTCGGGGGTGTCGAGGAAGGGCTGTCCAAAGAAAATTGGCGGAACAGCGGCGATCAGCAGCGCGCCGACCACCACGGCAGGCGTATAGATGCGCGCGAAGCGGTCTACAAAGCGTTGAGCGGGGGTTTTCTGGGCCTGGGCCTCCTCGACGAGATGGATTAGCCGTGAGAGAGTGTTATCTTCTGCAAGGTGGGTGATTTCAATTTCCAGCGCGCCGCTGCCATTGATTGTCCCGGCGAAGACTTCGCTGCCGATGGATTTTTCCACGGGCAGGCTTTCGCCGGTAATGGGGGCCTGGTTGACGGCGGAGGCTCCGGAGAGAATCAGGCCATCCATCGGGATGCGTTCACCGGGTTTGACCAGGATGATGTCGCCGATCTTCAGCCCTTCGACAGGGATCACCTGTTCGTGCGTACCGCACCACGGGCAAGGGCCGCCATCATATACTGTGTCATTGCGAGCGAAGCGAAGCAATCCTGTGGAGTTTTGGGAGATGGCTTCGGCGGATAATCGCTGCCCAAGATGCTCTTCGCAGTCGATGCAGCTTGTTAGCAAGGTGGCTTCAGCGGGGGCCAGCAGCATCAGGCCGCGGATGCTATCGCGGGCGCGCTCCATGGTGAAACCCTCGAGAGCCTCCCCAAGGCTGAAGAGTACAATCACAGTGGCGGCTTCGCCGTATTCGCCAATCACAAACGCGCCTACGGCGGCGATGGTCATCAGCACATTCATATCGAGGCCTTGCCCGCTGCGCAGGGCGGCCCAGCCGGAACGCGCCGGAAAATACAAACCGAGTAACCCGCCCAGGGTAAACAGACCCACTTCGAGCGAGTCCGAAAGCCCCAGCCCCGAGGCCAGAAACGCCAAACCAATGCAGAACATCCCCAATAAAGTCAGAGCGTTGCGCGGGCGGCGGACCAAATCCCACACCAGCGGCCAGCCGGAAAGAATCACCGGGCGCGCGCCGACTTCGGTCATGCCATAGCCCAGCTTGCGAATTTGGCCGCGGATTTGTTCTTCGTCCAGGTTGCCAGAAACCTGCATTTTGGCAATGGCAAAATTAACCTGACAGAATTCCACGCCATCCAGGCCCGCAACGCCTTTTTCGAGCGTCAGGGCGCAGTCGGCGCAATCCATGCCGGTGATGTTGAGTTCGAGGGTATTTGTCATAGTTACTTCCCTCACCCCGGCCCTCTCCCAGGGGGAGAGGGAGCAGGAGTGGGTGGAAATAGTCCCCTCTCCCACCGGGAGAGGGTTAGAGTGAGGGGTATTATTGAAATCCAGCGATAAGCCGCCAGACCTGAGCAACGAAAAACGTCACGGCGAAGCCCATGAAAACGGGCAGCAGGGTTGAGATCAGCGTCCATTTCAGGCTGCGGGTTTCTTTGTAGATCGTGTAGATGGTCGTGCTGCACGGGTTGTGGAGCAGACTGAAAAGCATCAGGTTGACGGCTGTGAGCAGTGTCCAGCCGCCAGCCTGGAAGAGCGCAGTCATTTCGGCATTGGACTGAAGTTCGAACATCACGCCCGCGCCCGCGCCTACTCCGGATGCGCCGGTGACCAAAACAGTGAGCATCAGCACAGTGGGGATGACGATTTCATTGGCAGGGATGGCGACGATATACGCGACAAGAATCACGCCGTTGAGACCGAGTAAAAGCCCCGCGGGATTGAGGAAATTAATCAGATACTCGGCGACGCTGACTCCCCCAAAGGTGATATTGGCCGAAAGCCAGATGATTGCCCCCGCGGGGAGGGCGAAGACGATGGCGCGCCACAGAACGATGAGCGTGCGGTCTATCACCGAGGTGTAGATGGTTTGCCAGATGCGCGGCGGGCGATAGGGTGGCAGTTCCAGGCTAAAAGTGGAAACTTCGCCGCGCAACACCGTGCGCGAAAGCCCCCACGAAACGAGAAAACTGAACAGAACGCCCAGCACAGCAATTGCCACCACCGACATGGCCGAGAGCAATCCTGCCAGTTGCGCCGGAACCAGACCGCCGATGAAGAGTGTGGCGATGAGAATTTGCGTCGGCCAGCGCCCGTTGCACAGCGCGAAATTGTTGGTGATGATGGCGATCAGACGCTCGCGCGGGCTGTCGATGACGCGCGTGGCAACCACTCCGGCGGCGTTACAGCCAAAGCCCATGGTCATGCTGAGGGCCTGCTTGCCGTGCGCGCCCACTTTTTGGAACATATTATCCAGGTTAAAGGCCACACGCGGCAGGTAGCCATAATCTTCGAGCAAGGTGAATAACGGGAAAAAGATCGCCATCGGGGGCAGCATCACGCTGATGACCCAGGCCGTCGCCAGATACATACCATCAAAGAGCAGGCCGTTGATCCACCAGGGCAGACCAATGGTGACGCCAAAACCTTTTAAGATCGGCTGGAGCGTATCCAGCAGCAGCCAACTGAGCCAGCGGGAGGGAACATTGGCCCCGGCGATGGTCAACCAAAAAACCAGGGTCAGCAGCGCCAGCATCAGCGGGAAGCCAACGGTGCGGCTGGTGACCAGGCGGTCAATGGTGCGGTCAAGATCGAAACGCGGTTTTTCCTCGGGGCGGGAGACAGCCCGGTCGGCGATGCGCGCCGCCTCGGTATACATCGATTCCATTAAATGTTCGTGAAAATCGCTGCCCACTTCCCAGCGTAAGGCCTGGGCGGTTTGCAGAATATCTTCGGGGGTTGTGTTGTGTAGGGTCATAATTATATGTGCGAGTTTTGGGTTTCGTGTTGCAGGTTGAATGTTGAAAGTAAGCGAAATTAATGGCACAAACATGCAACCTTCAACATTAAACCGTTTTCACTGATTTCCAATAACCTGCATTTGCGCCGCTCGCTGGGCCAAATCGCCGTGGCTCAGATCGCCGAGTTCGCCTTTTTGTAGGGCTTCGGCAATTTTCTCATCGCCATCCAGCAGGCGCAAGGCTACCCAGCGGGCGTTAGGCAGGTCGGGATATGTCGCTTCGATCTGTGTGACAAGCTGCTCGACGGCATTTTTCAGCGCCGGGGATTCGTAGCGCACACGGTAGGGTTTGCCCACCGTCGCGCCAGAGGCCACTTCGTGGATGGCCTGCAGGAGCAGATCCATCCCCTGGCCGTGGCGGGCTGCTGTGGGCACAACGGGCACCCCCAGGTCGCGCGCCAGCCGCCGGTCGTCCACGGTTAGTTTATGGCGGCGGACTTCATCCATCAAATTCAGGCAGACCACCACACGGTTGGTAATTTCCATCACTTGCAGCACCAGGTTCAGGTTGCGCTCGAGACGGGTAGCATCCACCACCACCACCGAAACATCCGGCTGGCCAAAGAGAATAAAATCACGCGCAATTTCTTCATCCAGGCTGGTCGCCAAGAGCGAATAGGTGCCAGGAAGATCGACAATTTTGTATCGGCTATTGCCATACTCAAAGCCCCCTTCGGCGCGCGTAACCGTTTTTCCCGGCCAGTTACCGGTGTGCTGGCGCAGCCCGGTGAGGGCGTTGAAAACCGTGCTTTTGCCGGTATTTGGGTTACCTGCCAGCGCGACCACGAAATCAGCATCCCCCATATCTACGCCTAATTTCAATAAATGTGCCGCGTTATGCACCGGGCAAGTTTCGCAAGGCGCGGCGGTGGGGGTTGGTTTGGTAAGTGTTTGTTCAGTCATATTTGCTATTCCAGTAAAAAAGACGGGGATTTTCTGTCGTTGGTCTTCCATCCTCCATCATCATCATCATCATTCATTCTCGCGCAAGATTCGAATTTGATCGGCCTGTGCCGACCGCAATGCAATCAGCGCGCCGCGCACGTTATATGCTGCCGGGTTACCGCTGGGGCTGTTCATCGTGTTTTGGATCAGCGTTCCGGGCAAGATGCCTAAATCCATCAAGCGGCGACGTTCCGCTCCCCGGAGGCGGGGTGTGAGTCCGATGACACGGCCTTGCTCACCGGGGGCGAGGCTGGTGAGGCGTTCGCCAAGCTGATCCTGCTCCCGCGGTTCTTCGGGCAGCAGTTCCAGGCCCACATTGGCCGCAATCAACGGGGCCAGCGTATGCTCGTCGCCACCGCTCCAAAAACGGATGCGCTGCGATGAAGATTCTGTCACGCGCACTGTCATGCCTACATGCAGACCTTCGGCCACTAATTGCGCATACACAGCTTCGGGTTCGTCTTCGATATGGACGATGCGGGCGGGCTTGTTTGCCTCGATAGATGACAGGGGAATGCGCGCACGGTAGACAATTTCACCGCGCGCCGTCGGGATAGGGTCGCCGTGCGGATCGTGGGTAGGGTTGCCCAACTGTGCAGCCAGGCGACTGATTTCAGCCGGGCTGAGTTCGTGTTCGTATAAATCAGCCTGTCCGTGCCATTCGGCTTCACCAAAACCGGTGGCATCGGCCAGATAGCGTTCCCACAAACGATGCGCGCGAATAATTTGCAATGCATAAGCGCGCCCTGAGCCTGTCAGATGAAAATTGGTGCCGTCAACAGCCACTAGTTGCCGCGCTTCCAGTTTTTCGAGCACACTGGCAATTTCATCCAGGCTGAGATTCAGCGATCCTGCCAGGCTTTTTACTGTCGGGCGGCGATCATGAATTTCGCATTGGTGGATATGTTTGAGCGCGTCTTCCTCGAAGACACGTTCGGTCATTCTGCGGGAGCGCTGCCAGCGCCAAAACAGGCCGCGTTCGGGGCGAAAAAACCACACCGCGAGCAGCGTGATGGCAAAAGCTACGAGTAAAGAAATCAGTGGGTTGGGCATAATGAGTTGGGTAGCAGGGATTGGGTAACCAGGGATTAGGATTTATCCTAATTGCCTGATGCCTGCTTTATTTCCTTTGCCGATAAAGATTTGGGTCTACCACGGCGAGCATTGCCTCGGTATCGAGGTTGCCGCCCAAAAATTTGTTAATAGCTTCAACCTGCGGGTGCGGGTCAACGAGCATAGCGTTGTAGTCCACATCGATATAGTTCAGACCGGGGTGTTTTCTCATCCAATCTTCAACCTGGCTGACGTGTTTCTCGAAGAGGACCGCCATCGTGCCGTCATCGACTTTGTTTTCTTCGCCGCGGCGTTCGAGCATTTTGCTCTGGGAGGCCAGCACCTCCCCAATATTGCGGCGCATAAAAAGTACGCGGTAGTCATACTTCGGGGGTAGTTCCACCAATAAAGCGCCGATCAACTTCACGGCTTTGCCCTGCGCATCCGGCAGCCAGGCTGTATCCCCATCTTTGAGTTTCTTGGCGCGCTCAAACTCGTAGTATCCCTTGGGGTTGTCCACATCTGCCTCACGGATTTGATCTGTCAGGGGGGGAACACCGCCAGCTTCGAGCATTTTCATTGTCATCGAGGTGCCAGAACGCGGCAGGCCAGAAACGATGATGATGGGGTCGGATTTGCGAAAGATTTTATTTAGGAATTGTTTCATATGGATTCCAATGACGAGAGACCGAAGATGGGAATTTCTGTCCGTCTTCGGTCTCTCGTCCACGATTTTTTATTGTGCTTGTACCAATATCTCGCGCACAGCGGAAACGCTCTTTTTCGATAACGCCATTCCTGCCAGTGCGCCATCGTTATCGCCTTCCACGATGCGCCGCCCCAGGCCGGAATGCCGCCACATTTTCAGGTCTTCTTCGATAGGTGATCCGATGAGGTCTTCACGGAAAATTTTGCCATCTTCAAGCACGATGACACGGTTGGTCTGGCGTGCTACGGCCGGATCGTGGGTAACGACGATAAAGGTTGTTCCCTGCGCAGCGTTGATTTCGTGCAGTAATTTCATCAGGGCGCGCCCGGCTTCGGTATCCAGGCTGCCGGTGGGCTCATCCGCCAGGATCAGTGAGGGCTTATTCGCCAGCGCGCGCGCGACTGCCACGCGCTGCCGTTGCCCGCCTGAAAGCTGATTGGGCAAATGCCGCATCCGGTCATCCAACCCGACGATTTCCAGCAGTTCTTTGGAGCGTTTGCGACGGGCGATGAGATTTACCTGCCCCATCATGGGGACTTCGACGTTTTCGCGCGCGCTCAGGGTGGGGATGAGGTTGTGAAGTTGAAATACAAACCCCACGGTTTCGGCGCGAAACGTATCTTTGTTGCGAATTTTTGCCAAATCTTGCCCGTTGATAAATACTTGCCCGCTGGAGGGTTTATCCAGCGCGCCGATCATATTGAGCAGAGTGCTTTTGCCGCTGCCGCTCGGTCCCATTACGGCGATGAACTCGCCGCTTTGAATTTTCAGGGTAATCCCATCCAGGGCACGGATTTCTTCACCATCGCCGTAAACGCGCGTCAGTTCGCGGATTTCGATGAGAGGGTGGGGGTTTGTATTTGACATAATTTTCTCCATAGGATTCAACGAATCAGCAAGCCAATCGGGAGTTCAGATACTTTTCGTTGACTCGCTGACTTGCCGAATCGTTCGCTCACTCACCAATCTCGATGTCTACAAAGGCGGTCATGCCCCAACGCAGCCCGGCGGGCACTTCATCTAATTCGATGAGTACGGGGTAATTTACGCCAGAGCCTTCAGAATCTTTGGGAGCGATGCGCACTACTGTACCGTTAACAAGAGCTTCGGGTAGGGCATCGAAAGTGACAAGCGCGGTATCACCAATTTTGATTTGGGCGACATCAATTTCATTTAGATCGGTAGTTTCGACTTGCATGTGGTTCAGATCGGCCAGCAAGATCACAGGCTGCCCGGGGGAAACCCATTCGCCGGTGTGAATATTCAGGTTGCCGATGGTGCCATCAAAAGGCGCGCTCAGCACTAAATCATCCAGGGCGGCTTCGGCGGCGGCCAATTGTGCTTCAGCGTTGGCCAATCGGGCTTCGGCTACGGCAATATCATCGGGATCAGGCCCTTTTTGCAAGATTTCAAATTCGCGCTGGGAAACAATCAGTTGCGCCTGCGCCAGTACCAGATCAGATTCGGCTTCGGCAATATCAAGGTCGTCACCCGTTCCAGTGAGGGCGTTATAAAGGCGCACGGTAGCATCGTAATCTTTTTGAGCCTGTGCCATGCGGCTGAGATAGTTGGCGCGCGTGAGGTCATCTTCGGCTTTTCCTTCGTAAGGTTCGTAATCTTCCTGGGCTTTGTCCAACTTGTCTTTTGCCAAAATCATGTTGGCATAAGCCTGATCAATATCGGCCTGTACGGCAATACGGTGCAGGTTATTAATGCGGCGCTCAGCATCTTCGATGGCTAACTCCGCGTCGGCAATACTCTGCTGAGCTTTGGCCAGCGCCAGTTCAGGGTCATCGAAAAGCGCGTCGAGTGCCTGTTGTGCAGAAACTACTTCAAAGCGGGTAGCCGCGATGGCGGCCTCCAGAGTTTCCCTGCCTTCGAGCCGGACGAGTACCTGCCCGGCGATGACACTATCATCTTCGCCCGCCAACACCTCGGCGACAACACCGCCAGTTTTCATACTCAGTGTGGCTTCCTCGGCAGGCAATAGCTTACCTGTGGCACTCACCACCGGGGTGAAATTCTGTACCACCGGCTCCGGGGTAGCGGTTTCAACAGTCTGAGTAGGCAACTCACAAGCGCTGAGAGTTAATAATCCAACAACGATCAGTACAAACAAACTTCTTTTCTTCATAGTGTTCTCCTTGATTTTTAGATACTGCTCGGGCTTGCGCCTCCGCAAAAAAGTTTTCGCAAAAAGATATGTGTATAGAGGGCGTAGCCTTCATACACATATCTTTTTGCGACTTTTTATTCATACATCAATGCTTCGACAGGCTGCAAGCGGGTGGCTCGCAGGGCGGGATAAATGCCGCCGACCAGACCCAACGATAAGGCCACGATGATGGCCCGTGTGAAAATATCAATTTCCCAGACGGGGGTGAGGGCGCTGCCCAGCATGGGGATATTACCGAGTGCGTAGCCCAGGCCAAGCGCAACCCCGATGCCAACGATTCCGCCAAAAATACCTAGTAGAAGCGATTCTTGCATAATCATGCCGAGAATTCGGCGGCGACGCCAACCCAGGGCACGTAAAACGCCGATCTCGCGGGTGCGTTCCAGTACGGCCATGAGCATAGTATTCATCACGCCAACCCCGCCGACGAAAATTGCCAAAAAGGAAATCGCGCCCATCATCGCATCCATGCTTTGCATATCGGGCATCTGATCGGCGAACTCGCCAGTGAGGGCGGCATGGATTTCGGGATAGAGCGTATTGATCTCTTCAACCACTGCCGCGGCCTGAGTTGTGTCGTTCAATTTAACCATGTACAGGCTTACTTTGCGCGGTTTTCCGGCGAAGGTTTGCGCGTCTCGCAGGGAAATGACGCCCCCCATTTCTTGCCAGCCGCTGCCGCTCTCAAAAATACCCACGATCTTGAAACGAGTATTGCCAATCTCGATCGTGTCGCCGACTTCTTTGTGCATGGCATCGGCGATCATACGACCGAGCATCATTTGATGGTTTCCGCTCAAGTATTCGCCCTCGGTGACGTTGAAACGCTGAATGCTGTAACTATGAGGGGCGTAGCCTTGCAAGATGAAAAACATGCCCGCATCGGGTAGCGCGGTGGCCGTAAAAATTAGCCCGCTGGCGCTTTGTACTTCGGGCAGCAGGGTAATCTTATCGCCAACGCGCTCGTCGATGGTGCTGTAACCGGTATCGGCAATCCCGGCCTGACGGATCATAATCTCGGCATCGCCGCCCATTGTACCAATCATATCCATCGCGCCGCGTACAATTGCTTCAAGTGCCATGATGCCGCCTACGGTGATGCCAATCGCGCTCAGCGCTAGCAGGGTGCGGGAGGTGCGCTGCCACAGGCTTTGAACAGCCATTCCACCGATGGGTAGGCGGCGAATTTTTCCGGCGCTGCCGCCCTCGTAACGTAAAGCTTCTACGGGAGGCAGGCGCGAGGCGCGCCAGGCCGGGTATGCACCACCAACAAAACCGAGCACCAGGACGGTGATCAGGGCTTGCTGGAGTACCGCCGGAGTAACATTTTGAGCCGTTGCGCCGAAGAAACTGGTGAAATCGGACGATGCAATCAGCATCAACCAGCCCAGTCCGATACCCAGCAAGCCGCCCAAAATGCCCACCAAAAGCGATTCGCCCAAGATCATACGCATAATGCGCCATTTTTTCCAGCCCACCGAGCGCAGCACACCGATCTCGCGGGTGCGTTCCATCACGGCCATCAATTGGGCATTCATCATGCCTACACCGCCGATAACGATTGCCAACCCGGCAATCGCCCAGACATAGCCCCCCATGGCATCGCCCATAATTTGCTGGTCGGCGTAGGCTTCGGTGCTGCTGAGTAAATAATTGGGCCACAGGCGCAGAGCGCGCTGTTCAACGCGTTCGCTGAATTCAGGGTCTTTGAGTTGAATATAAAAAACACTCACCTGCCGCTGCCGCCCCAATAGTTCTTGGGCATCTGCGAGACGCAGGATTGCACCGCTGTCTTCCATAGTTTGGCCGGTTTCGTAAATGCCCACAATGCGAAAGACGCTGTCGGTCAGGCGCAGGGAATCGCCAGGATGCTTGCCGAGAATCTCGGCGGCTGATGCGCCAAGCAGCATGGGGTTGCCGCGGCTGTATTGTGCTTCGCGGCTATCCAGGGTTACCCCTTCGATGATTTTGAAGCGACTGAGCAGGAAACTATCTTCCGGGTAGCCAAAAGCGAAGAAATAAGGCACGCCATCGGTTTGTACCAGCCCTTGCAGCATACCGCTGACGGCAGCAACTTCCGAGAGATCTTCGAGTTCGATGCCGATGTTTTCATCGACCGCGCTCATGCTGACATCCATTGTGTCGGGTTGGCTGAGTACGAGATCAGCTTTGCCGCCAGTGAGAAATGAATCGTAGCCCGCCTGAAAACCATCTGCCAGCGCGCCCATAGCAATAATCGCGGCTACACCAATGGCAATGCTGAGAACGGTTAGAAAAGTACGACCTTTTCGGCGAAGTAAGTTTTTGAGGAGCATAGGCTTTTCCTGATTTTAGGGTTGACAATGGCCCTATTATGCTGCGCTTGTGCGTTGGGCCTCCCCACAAAATATGGGGATTTTAGTCTTGCCTAAATTTTCTTGATCTCCGGGATGGTTAGCAAATGAAAGGCCAGTGTAGACATCCAGGGAGCTTTACGCAGTTTGGTATTATCATCGCCCGCTTTGCCGCGTTGGGTAATCTCGCGGCAGTGAGCCAATACAATTTCGTTGCTGAAATAATCTTCCAGGGCGGTTTCGCCGGTCAGGATTTCGCGCAACCCCAGCTTCATGTAAATAGTGCTGGTAATTTCAGAGACCCAACCCGCGCTGAGTACCAATTCGTCGGCCATATCGCGAATCGCCAGATTGAAGATCATTGCCAGGCGGATGATCTCGCGCTCGCGCGGGGTGAAAGCCGACCATTGGCGGCGGCCATCGAGAATATAACTCTCTGTGGGCAGGTCGGCCTGGGCGTGAAGATTCTGCACGCCCGGAGTGATGACACAATGCCCGGCAGCGATTTGGGCAACCGCCGAACCCAACGCGTAAAAGAGTTCATTTTTGAGTACATAGCCGCCGCGCTGACGCTCAACGATATAATCGTAAGGCCGCGGCGCAGCCTGGGTGCCGGTGAAAAGAATTGCCGGAGGGTCAGGTAAATCTTCGGTCAGGGCTGCCAGCTCAAAAGGTAGATTGGGTGCACCGGGCATCTCTGTGTCCAGGACGACTACATTCACGCGCCCTTCCGTTTGGGCCATAAAATCGAGCAATTCGGCGCGGTTTGCCACTTCCCCAACCACACGTGTGCGCCAGTCGCGCGTGAGCAGCAACGACATCAGGTCGCGGGCATAGGGGTCATCTTCAATCAGTGCTACGCGGATATCTTTAGCCATTTTCTTGCTCTACAAAGATTTGACGGGTGATGCGCGGGCCGAGTACAGCAACTTTGGCTTGTCCGTCAACCTGAATGGTGATATTGCCATCGAAGAGGGTGTACCCGGTGACAACGAAGTGGGCCTGTGGCACGATGCCTTGCTCGCTGAGATGGCGCAGCAGGTCTGGGTCGTTGTCGCGCACACGCTGAATAGTGCCGCACTGATCAGGGCGCATTTCGCGCAAACTCAGTTTGGCATGAGAAGGCATCTGAAGATTCTTGTCGGGAATTGGGTCTCCATGGGGATCGTGCGTCGGATCGCCGAGCACTTCAGCGATGCGGGCTTCAAATTCTTCAGAAATCACATGCTCCAGACGATCCGCCTCGGCATCGACTTCATCCCAGGAGTAGCCCAAAGTTTCATAGAGGAATAATTCCAGCAGCCGGTGATGGCGGATAATCTCCAGGGCGACGCGTTCGCCCTCGGGGGTGAGAATTACGCCGCGGTGTTTGATATACTCGACAAGCGGTGGGCGAGTAGTGGAGAGCCGTTTGATCATGCCAGTGACAGATGCCGGGGCGATTTTCAGAACTTCAGCAATTTGTGTGGTGCTGGCGCGCCCGTGGGTCAGGCTTAAGTCGTAGATGGTTTTGAGGTAATCTTCAACCGCGTGGGTGAGTTCATCTCGCATAATGCTAAATCCTTATTTAGGCTGACCTAAATTTTTACAGATTGTAGTCTACCTGTTTCCCCGTGTCAAGGTGTGAGGGTTTCCCTATGCGATTGCCCAGTTGCACTGCCGCGGTTTTCTTGACAATCCCCTGCGATGCGTGTAAAATCTGGCCTGCGTTTGGGAAAACGCATTTTGATATTGATGCCGAGATAGCTCAGTTGGTAGAGCACGCGACTGAAAATTGCGGTGTCGACAGTTCGATCCTGTCTCTCGGCACTCAGTCAAAATATGCTTCATGCGGGCGTAGTTAAGTGGTATAACGTCTCCTTGCCAAGGAGAAGGCCACGGGTTCGAATCCCGTCGCCCGCTCACGAAATTGCTGATTAACGGCTGAAGATTGTGGATTGGAGATACTCATCAGCAATCTTACCTGCAATCAGCATTTTATTTTGGCGACGTCGCCAAGTGGTAAGGCAGAGGTCTGCAAAACCTTTATCATGGGTTCGAATCCCATCG
>JABGRQ010000034.1 GCA_018648225.1 Chloroflexota bacterium | reverse complement strand
GAAGCATCAAATATATAAACGAACGCTGCGAAACCGAGTATGACGCGTCGGGTCAAGCTTTGCGCTCTATGGGTACAGTGCAGGATATCACCGACCGGGTGCAGGCAGAAAACGCATTAAAAAAATATGCCGCACAACTAGAAACCCTCAACACCATTGCCGCAGCGCTGACTACATCTTTAGAGTTAGATCAGGTACTGGAACTCATTCTCGATCAAATCGGCAAAGTAATCCTCTTTGATAGCGGTGCTATTTTCCTGTATGAAGACGCCGGATTGCGCGTGATGGTCGATCGCAATCTCACCCGATCACCCAGAGGGCATCTTTTCCCCGGTGAAGACGAGCTGTTTGCAGAAATCCTGCAAACACACACACCGCTAATCTTGAACAATCCGAGAAAAGATGCCCGATTTAAAAATTGGGGGGATTCTGAACATATAGCCAGTTGGATGGGTGTTCCGCTGATTGTTCGTGATACCCTGATTGGTTTTCTCACGCTCGATAGCAACCAGCTCGAAGCTTACTCGTCGGAGCAAGCCGAACTTACCCAGCCATTCGCAGCTCAGGCGGCCCAGGCCATTGAGAATGCGCGTTTATACGCCCGCGTGATCCAAGATACCAACGAGATGGAGCGACGCGTTCAGGAGCGCACCGAAGAATTGCAAAGCTTCGTCAACCTGACCGCAGGGCGAGAAGTTCGTATGGCTGAGCTAAAACGGGTGATTGTAAAACTGCGCACGCAATTGGAAAACGCCGGAATGACCCCTATTGCGAATGACCCGTTGCTAGGGCCAGTTGATAAACGGTAAATACCGCAGCCTAACTGTGAAACGCCTGTTGCGCCAACGCCAGCGCCCCTAAAATCCCTGCCCGCTGGCCAAGCGCCGGGGGCACAATAAAACCATCCATTTGATCGCTGATCTCAGTCACCGCCAAATAACCATTCAGCCGGGTCTGAACTTTTTGTCGGATCAACGGGAAAAGATGCGTTTGCTGCATCACACCCCCGCCCAAAATTACACGCTGTGGAGCCAGGGACAGAGTGAAATTAATGATGGCATCCGCCAGATAACTGGATTCAAGCTCCCAGGCGGGATGTGCATTGGGCAGGCTTTCGGCGCCTCCGCCCCAGCGTGATTCCAGCGCCGGGCCGGAGGCTAAACCCTCGAGACAATCCCCATGAAAGGGGCAGCAACCCTCAAAGGGGTCCAGCCCCCGATCATGTGGCAAGCGGATATGCCCCATCTCGGGGTGCATCACCCCGTGCAGCAGATTACCCTCCACCATCGCCCCACCGCCAATTCCTGTGCCAATCGTCAGATAAATGAACGTATCCAAGTCCTGCGCTGCGCCCCAGCGATGCTCGCCCAATGCAGCGGCGTTCACATCGGTATCGAAGCCAATGGGCACATCAAAAACTGCACGCAACGCGCCAACAAAATCGGTCTGTGCCCAACCCGGTTTGGGTGTGGTGGTGATATAGCCAAAAGTTGGTGAAGCAGGGCGCGGGTCAATGGGGCCAAACGAACCGACGCCGATGGCGGCAAGTTCTTCGGCATAAGGCCGGAAAAACGCAATCGCCCGAGGGAGTGTTTCCTCGGGCATTGTAGTTGCAAAACGGGCTTCATCCCGAATATCTTCGGGGCCAGTGCCGACTGCGCAAACGAATTTTGTGCCCCCTGCTTCGATGCCGCCGTAAAGAGTCATTTAGGGGCGCGTGCCCTCAATTGGGTAACCCGCCGCGCTCCAGGCTTTTAGCCCGCCCGCCGAACTGGTCACATTTTCGTAGCCAGCCTGAAGCAGAATATCGCGCCCGGCCTGGCTGCGATTGCCAGAGCGACAGATCACAACAATCTCCTGGTCTTTGGGAACTTCATTCACACGGGCTGGGAGTTCATCCAGTGGGATCAGGGTAGTATCGGGGGCATGGTATTCGGCCCATTCTTCGGGGGTGCGCACATCGAGCACGAACGCGCCTTCTTCGTATTTTTGATAGGCTTCTTCAACTGTGATCTCGCCGGGAAGTCCGGCTGAAGAACCGCCGCTTATGATGAAAGCCAGGCCGCCAACGGCCAGGAGAATCACGAAAATAATTCCAGCCCACATCAGGTTGGATTGTTGTTGTTTGTTTTTGCGTTTCGATTTTTTCTTTGCCATAATAATAAACTCCTGAGAATTACGCCTGTTCGGCGAAGATTTTACCTGTAAATGGTTGGATGCGCTAAGCCCAGGTTGGTTACATTAAGAGTTGTTTCCAAATAACTACTATCTCGGCACCCCCTGCCTACGGCGGGGAAAAGTCGCAAAAAAGGGTGTGTATGGGGTGCTGTGCACCCCATACACACCCTTTTTTGCGAAATCTTGATTGCGAAGGCGTAGCCTGAGCAATCAGGTTTATTCAGGTCTTAGTTGTCTTCCAGCCGGAAGATGCGCCCCTGCAAATCGGCCAGATACACTTCTCCGGCTTCATCTTCGCCAAAGGCCGAAATATTCACGCCGGTTTCGAAAAGTTGTGCATTTTGCCAGGTGCCATCCACTGTGCGCAGCAAAGCCCAAACCCGCCCGGAACAGAAATCGCCATAGAGATAGACGCCCTGCCATGCAGGCATTGCCCCGCGATAGACCACGCCCCCGGTGACAGAACAGCCCTCGGTGTGGTTGTATTCCGCCACAGGCGCGATCAGGGGAATCCCCTCGGGAGCAGTACCCTCGAAGGGATGACTGGCCTCCATCACATCCCAGCCCAGGTTAGCCCCTGCGGGCGCGCCAGATTCGATGAAGTCAATTTCCTCCCACTGGTTTTGTCCCACATCACCAATATACAAATCCCTATTGGCGCGGTCAAAAGCATAACGCCACGGATTGCGCAAACCATACGCCCAAATTTCGTTGCCAAAAGGATTATCGGCTGGAACGGAATAGGGGATTGTATCCACGTTCAGGCGCAGCATTTTGCCCAGCAGCGTGTTCAGATTTTGAGCATTACCTTCCGGGTCATTCGCCGAGCCGCCATCGCCGGTGCCGATATAGAGATAGCCATCCGGGCCAAAGACTAGATGTCCGCCGTTGTGGTTGCCGTAGGGCTGTTTTATGGTGAGCAAAATTTCTTCGCTGGCAGGATCGGCAATATCCGCGTCGGCAGAGACGCGGTAGCGGGCAATTACCGTATCGCCGCGGGCATCGGTATAGTTGGTAAAAAAGTAGCCGTTTTGCGCGTAACCCGGTGAGAAGGCCAAACCCAGCAAACCTTGCTCGCTGCCGCTATCGTCGATGCGGGTACGAATATCCAAGAACGGGGTTGGCAGCAATTCGTCGTTCTGCCAAATGCGGATCGTACCGGGCTGCTCGATGATAAAAAGTCTTCCGCTGGCATCCCCGGCGTGAGTCAGGCCAACCGGCTTGCTCAACCCCTGGGCGATCTCGGCCCATTGGTATTGTGCCGCGTCGGGCAGGGTTTGCACATTTTCGGGCGCGGTTTCGGGCGGGGGCAGCGTGTAGCTATCGATAATCTCGCCGTTAATGGTGATGAATTGGAAAGTAATTTCGGCGGCATCGGCTTCAACCAGCATGGCGCCGTGGTTGCTGTTATAACGCACCTGACTTTCGGGCAAAATAGCGCCAAACTCGTAGCGCGGCCCGCCGCCCAGCCCGTTGATGAAATAAGGCAGCGCTCCAATTGTCAGCCGTTCGTAAATATGATCGTGCCCAGCGATGACTGCGCTGGCGCCCCAGGTCTCAAAAGGCCATCGCATCCAATCAATGGAACCATGCACACCCGAAGAATAGGGCGGGTGGTGAAAATAAACAATCTTCCACGGGGCGCGCGAAGCTGCCAAAGCCTGTTGCAACCAGGCTGCCTGGACAGAAGACATGCCCACGCCATCGGGCTCATTTGAATCGCTATCCAGGGCAAAAAAGTGCAACGGTCCCCAGGCAAATTCATAATAACGCTCGTTACCGGGCAGCTCAAAATAATCAAGATACGGTTGTGCATCCGGCGTGCGCCAGTCGTGGTTGCCAAGCACCGGGAAAAAGCGATTGTTCTCAGCTCCCGCTCCATAGCTGCCAGAATAAGGAGCAATAAATTCATGATAATACTGCCCGATATTGGCATCGATTGTATCGGCGGCGCCTGCTTTATAGTTATTATCGCCCGTTGTGAGAATGAAATCGGGCACCCAGCCTTTGACCAGTGCAGCGACATCGGCTTCGGCCTGACCATCCAGACCATAATCCCCGATGATGGCAAAGCGGACGCGCTCGAGAGTTGATTCTGCCAGTTGGGTGGATTCTACCTCCGGGGCTGACGCGGCGGTTTCAGGGGCGAAAGGCGTCCGCGTCGGCTCGCTGATTGGCACAGTAAAAGTGGGCAACGGAGTCGTAGCGTCGGCCTTGGGTAACAATCCGCAGGCCGCGAATAATAATGAGAACAGGAGCATATTGGAAAAATATTTGAGTGATTTATTCATCAATCTCTTGGAGCGGTTCGTTTTCGTCAACATACTCCCCTTCAACAATTTCTGGTTCTTCATCCTTCGGGTCACTCCACTCGCCAGGAATGGTATTCCGTAAAATTTCGCGGTGCTCCTCCACAATTTCAGACGGGCACAACTCGATAAACGTATACACGCCAATAAAAATTACCAATGCGTCATCAATGGGGCCGGGGGCAATATCCGGAAAAATAAAGTACAAGATCGATGCAAAAGGCAGCGCTTTGAGCCACCACCGGACACGGCTATCGGCCATCAAGCGGAAAACCAGCCGGATTTCATTGCTGATGCCGCGAAAAAAATTACCGTCATATTTAGTGGGTTTGTCTTCTTTACCAGTCATAGAACGCCTCCGTTGATTTTGCGTCAATTATACAGGAAGATACCCGAAAGTAGGGGGACAAGGTGGGCAAGCCATATAATAGATTCTTACGATGAACACATCAAAAGGTTGTAAAATAGAGCGCACTAACGACATCGATATATAAAGGAGTTACTTTGATACGCGGCATTATATTTGATTTTGACGGTTTGATCCTGGATACTGAAAGCACGGTTTACCAATCCTGGCGGGAGTTCTATCAGCAATACGGGCAAGAATTACCCTTTGAAGAGTGGGGGCAGGTCATCGGCAGATCATCCAACGAGCATTTTGACCCGCTGGCGCGGCTGGAAGCGCTTCTGGGGCAAGAGCTGGACCGCGCTGCAGGCGAACAACGTTTGCAGCGCGAATTAGAACTGGTTATGCTACAACCGATTTTACCCGGCGTGCTGGACTATCTCAATGCTGCCCGGCGCCTGGGCCTGAAACTGGCTGTGGCTTCCAGTTCGGATATTGAGTGGGTCGGCTGGCATCTCGACCGACTGGACCTGAGACGTTATTTTAATGTTGTGCATACATCCGATGATGTCACACAGACCAAACCCCACCCGGAGCTATTTCAACTGGCGCTGGCGTCACTGGGATTAGCTGCTACAGAAGCCATCGTGCTGGAAGATTCATCCAATGGTGTGACCGCGGCAAAACAGGCAGGCATTTTCTGTGTGGCTGTGCCCAATGCTCTGACGCGCCAACTCCCCCTCGACCATGCCGATTTGCGCCTGAATTCGCTGGCCGAAATCTCCCTTGAGCGTTTGCTGCAAAACATTGATCGCGAAGATTTTAAGTAGATTGCGGAAAATATGTATCGGTCAATAGTAGCTTGAATAGAGAAACCATCGTTGTCATTCCGAGCGCAGTGAGCGTAGCGAGGAATCCCTTTGAAGCGGCTTGACTCATCACTTGCATAGGCACTTTTTAACATTCCGGCTAAGGGATTCTTCACTCCGCTGCGCTCGCTGCGCTCGCTGCGCTCGCTGCGCTCGGAATGACGCGTACTCAAGCTTTTGTTGAAAATTACAAGATTGCGGAACTTTTTTACGCAAAGGTGCAGAGAATGAACCAAGCATACCTGGCGTCTTTGCAACTTTGCGCCCTGGCGTTTAACGCTTGTGGATGGTCGCGCGCTACACAGGGGCGCGATTAGTGTATACTATTCTTGGATGTCTGCAAGCAATTGGGGAACGACATCGTTCAGGAGGCTGCACATGAGAATCGTAGGAAAAATACTCGCTTTTATCTCTGTAATTATATTTATCGCTGCGTTGCTAGTATCAGTGCTGGTGTATGATACCGGACGGGTCGTATTCAACGCGCCGTTGGTCAAACAAATTCTCACAGATATTGCCACACAATCCGATCTGATCCCTGCCGGGCTGCAATGGTACGCGGAACGTCAGGCTCAATTGCGCTACGAGACGGGCGAAGTTGAAGACTGGCAAGACGAACCCAATATTCTCGATTTGCTTGGTCTCCTCACCATTGACGATTGGCGCGCCATCCGTTATGAAGTTCTTAGCGATGAAATTTTGCAAGACTGGATTTCTACCACCGTAGATGGCGCCTACGCCTGGATCGATTCTAACGGCCGCGTTCCTGACATCCAATGGAACCTGGCCTTGTTCAAGGAACGCGTCGCTTCCGAGCATGGTCGTAATGCCGTTCAAATTGTATTTGATACGCTTGATCCCTGCACCGAAGAACAAATTGCCGATTTCAAAACCCGGTTAGCAGCTGCTCCTGGCGGGAAGAAAACACCCTATAATTTATGCCGTTTCCCCGATCCCTGGTACCGTGACCAAATCGGCGATTATCACGATTCGCTTGTACTGATTCTTGCCAACATTCCAGACCTTTTTGATCT
>JABGRQ010000033.1:10440-19002 GCA_018648225.1 Chloroflexota bacterium | reverse complement strand
TGCATGTTGCTCACTTCACCAACATGTACCATCCGGTGATTAACGGTGTGGTGCGCTCGGTGAGCGCGTATCGCGATGCGTTCACTAAAATGGGGCATAATGTCTTTGTATTCGCTCAACATAATGACGACTACGAAGATAAAGAACCTTTCGTTTTTCGCTACCCAAGCCTCGATTTGCCCATCTCGGTAGATATTCCTGCCGTCATTCCCGTTTCACCATTTGTCGACAGGCTGCTCCCCACTCTCAAGCTGGATTTGATCCACGCGCATCATCCAGCCTTGCTCGGCCTGACGGCTGCCAACAAGGCCCATAAACTTGATTTGCCCCTGGTGTTTACATTTCACTCCCGCTATCAGGAGTACAGTCATTACATACCATTGCCACAGCAAAGTGTGCAAGGTTTCGTCAAAGATATGATCCATATCTGGTTGGGCGAATTCATTGAGAAGTGCCAGCATATTGTCTTGCCTTCCGAAAGTATGCGCAAGATTCTCGTCGACGACTACGGGCTATCCGGCGGATACACGGTTGTCCCCACTGGAATTGACCTGACTCCGTATCGCGAAGCCAATCGCGAGGCCACGCGCCTGCAATTAGGTTGGCAGAATGACAAAGTGATGATTTCTGTCGGGCGTTTGGCATTGGAGAAGAATTGGAATATCTTACTCGAAGCTACCGCCAGTGCTATGCAACATGATCCGGCTTTGCGCCTGGTAATTATTGGCGATGGCCCCGAAGGCGATTTGATCCGCAAATTGCCTCACTCGCTGGGAATTGCCAGGCGCGTGGATTTCCTGGGGCGCACTCCCTTCAACGACATCCCCCGTTATCTTGCGGCAGCAGATTGTTTTGTATTCGCGTCGACTTCGGAAACACAAGGCTTGGTCACTTTGGAAGCGCTGGCGGCAGGCCTGCCGGTCGTCGCAGTTGCCGCAACTGGAACTTCTGACATTGTGCGAGACAACATCGAGGGCTTCACTACACGAAACGATAGCGGAGCGCTTTCGGCCGCAATCCAGCAGATGTTTAAAAGCCCCGATAGAACTGCCCGCTTCAAAAGTGCGGCCCTGGCGCGGGCGCAAAACTATGAAATCAGCAATCAGGCCAAACGCCTGGAAGCAGTTTATCTCCAGGCAATTGAGGATCATAAACAGGGGCGCTTTGTTCAAATTGAAAACCAGAAGTCAATTGGCTCGAAGATATTTGATTCGGTCCGGCCTTAACAGAAGCCCTCCGAGATTTTATGACAGCGCCGATCTCGGAGGGCTGGTCGATTTAAGTAGGTATTGGAAAGTATCTGATAAACGGTGTCATTGCGAGCCGCTGTAGGCGGCAAAGCAATCTTAAAAAAGACATATTTCACCCTAAAAACTGGGGATTGCTTCGTCAGCTTCGCTTCCTCGCAATGACAGGTTTTTAAAGGACTTTTCGCAGTTCACTTATTAACGATACTTATTCCTTGATCGCTACTAGAATATCAAACTCCGCTTCATCTGCGTCGACGATGAAGCGCTCATCGTAAAGTTCCATGTCAAACTTGTCTTCGTGCAGTTCCACACCGGATTGGGGCAGCCAGGTTTCATAAATATATTTATAGGTCTCTGGTAAATTGTGTAACTTGCCCTTGTGCGTGAAAACAGCGTATTTATGCGCCGGGATTTGGCGCACAAGCATGCCATCGGGCGTATCGGCAACTTCGGTCACTTCCATACAGGCCATATACTCGAACTCACCTTCGCCTGCGTTCTCGGGGGCCGCAAAGCAGGCGCCATAGGCGCAATAGCCAGTTCTGTTTTTAATTTCACCAGCCCGCGCATTCCACTGACCCCATAGTTGGGGAATCTCGTTACTTTCATTTTTTCCGACATAAGACAATCCGACGACGGTCATTGCGGGTTTGGTGACAAATTTGGGTTGCATGATTAGGTCCTTCCCATAGGTTTGTGTTGATTTTACTGAAATCGGGATTTGCGTCCGCTCAACGGGGCACTGCACTTCCACAAAGCCGGAAGATTCATCCGGCTTCTCGAAGGTGATCCCCGCCCCAGACAGGTAAACTTCACGACACGGTCCGGCGATTTGATAAGCATGGCTCTTTGTCCAGGCGTAAAGCGCGGCGTAGACCATGTTCATAGCGGCGTACTCACCATCATAGATCAGGCTGGCCATTGTGGGCACGGCCGCTAGTTGGCGCAACTGCACTGGGGAACTGCCCCAATCGCCAGCGCGTTGACCGCGGCGAAGTTGCACGGGGACAGCTATCTCAAACTCCAGTTCACTCTCCGCATAGGGTAAATCAGCGATCAGGCCAAACCACGGGCCATCGGCTTTGAGGCGGGCGCGCTCAAGATTGTGCGTGAGCAGCGTTTGCAGGCTGGAACGGGCTGCGGGCAAAGCGATTTCGTTGGCCGCGGTGGCTTTGGCGGCCAGAACCGTCATTGGGGCAATCTCTTTGAGTGCAATCTCGCGTTCGGGAATACCACCTTCCAGCTCAATTTGGCGAAGCCGAAACTCCACCTGGGCCAGTCGCGCCCGCTCCAGGTCCACGCGTTCTGCCAGTTCAATCTGCTTCATCCGCAACATGCCGCGCAATTCTCCCAGAGAAAGGTTTTCATTGAGCAGCAACGAGACCTGTTCTAGCGAGAAGCCCAGGTCTTTGAGCGCCAGAATGCGGTTCAAGCGCGGCAGTTGCTCGAGGGTGTAGTAGCGATACCCCGTGTAGCGGTCGATATGCGTCGGGCGCAGCAGGCCGATTTCGCCGTAGTGATGCAGGGTTTTGACGGTGACATGCGCCAGTTTTGAGAAGTCGCCAATCTTTATCATTCGTTACCTGTCTTTTGTTATGAGCTATTGCGAGGTTGAAGGCCATCAACACGTATAGTATAGACCCTCCGGTAGGAGGAGAGTCAAGGGGTGTTAAGCAAAAAAGATGTGCAATGGGAAAACCCACGCACACCTTTTTGGGCTATTTTTGCTGACAGCCTACGCTTCGTAGGGAACTTCGATAATTGTGGCCTGAATCTCTGCTAATAGCGCTTCAATTTCGGCCTGAACGGTTTTCAGCGCATCTTCCAGGGGGATCATGCGTTTTTCTTTCTCGCTGCGGCGTTTGATCTCGACCATGCCATCTTTCAGCCCGCGCGCGCCCACCGTCACCCGGATCGGCAAGCCAATCAGATCCGCGTCGTTGAACTTCACGCCGGGGCTGTCGTCCCGGTCGTCAAAGAGAACTTCCACACCGGCGGCTACTAAATCCTTATACAACTGCGCGGCGGCTTCCATTGCCGAATCGTCTTTTTTGCTGGGCAGCATCACCAGATGCACCTGATACGGGGCTACTGTAATCGGCCAGATCAACCCGTATTCGTCGTTGTGTTCTTCGGCGACTGAGGCCAGTAAACGCCCACTGCCAATGCCGTAAGAACCCATAATGACAGGCTTCTCCTTGCCATCTTTATCCTGGAAGGTGCAACCCAGCGAATCGGAGTAGCGCGTACCAAGCTTGAAGATATTGCCCACTTCCACGCCGCGCACTTCCCGGAAAGGCGCGGCACATTCGGGGCAACCATCCCCTTCGCGGGCGGAGGTTAGATCGGTCACAAGATCGGCCTGATAATCGCGCCCCAAATTCGTGTTGAGCATATGATACCCGGCATCATTAGCTCCGGCTACCAGGTTTTGCGACTGCGCAATTAACTCATCCACAATCGTGATAACGGGCAAATAAGTATTCTTTTCCGGCAATCCAATTGGTGAGGCGTAGCCTGGCACCGCGCCGATGGCGACAATCTCTTCCTCGGTGGCCGGGCGCAGTTCGCTGGCCTTGAGGGCGTTGACCAGCTTGGTTTCGTTCAAGTCCATATCGCCGCGCACGATAGCAAAGACAAATTTCTGCACACTGGATTCGCCTTCGGGGATATCGGCGATCATGAAGACAGCCTTGGCGGTCTTGGCAGCAGGAATATTCAGGAATGTGGCCAATTCGGCGATGGTTTTGCAATCGGGCGTGAAGACTTTCTCAGTGGGGAGCGATTCTTCCTCGGGGAGGGCAACCTTTTTGAAGGTGGCCACCTGCCGATTGGCCGAATATCCGCACGCGTCACAAAGCATCAGCGTATCTTCTCCAAAAGGGGTTAGATACATATATTCATGGGCCAGCTTGCCGCCCATCATGCCCACATCAGATTTAACCGCAATCACCGAAATCCCACAGCGGTGGAAGATATCGAAATAGGCCTGATAATGAGCGCGATACTGTTTATCGAGGCCTTCCCAATCGGCATCGAGTGAATAGCTGTCTTTCATGGTGAACTCGCGCACGCGGATCAGGCCCGCGCGCGGGCGGGGATCATCACGCCATTTGGTTTGAATATGATAAATCAGCACAGGGAGTTGGCGATAGGAGTGAATCTCTTTACGCGTCAGGTCGGCGACTACTTCCTCGTGGGTCATGGCCAACACCATATCGCGCTGATTTTTGTCTTTGAAGCGGCCCATCTCCGAGCCAATCTGATACCAACGCTCGGTCTCTTGCCAGACTTCGGCAGGATGCACTACCGGCATGGTCATCTCTTGTCCGCCGATGGCGTTGATTTCCACGCGCATAATATCTTCGATTTTGGTGAGCGAGCGTTTGGCTAACGGCATGGCTGTGTAGATACCGGCGGCAAGTTGGCGGATAAAACCCGCCCGCACCAGCAGTTTGTGACTGGGCATTTCAGCGTCGGTGGGGGCTTCGCGCAGGGTTTGGCTAAAAAGCATTGACATTTTCATAGACTACCTCCGGGGGAATGTGCTTCAAGTGTTTAACTTGAGACAAAAACACCCTCTGGCTTTTCAGTCCAGAGGGTGTTCGCTTATCGTGGGTATATGATTGCCCACCATCCCAAAAGACCAAAAGCCTATCGCGGCTTGCGGTTGCTAGGGACGGGAGCGAATGGGGAAGCTAAAAATTGCATAACGGGTGCTAGTTTACCAGAGGCGGAGGTTCTGTCAAGGCTGGGCGGATAGACGCAGTGCCATTTGGAATTGGGCTAAGCTTCCACGTTCAAAACCAGCCTGCTCAAATGTGCCACAAAATTCCTCGGGGAAAATAGCCGGCACTTTCCAGGTTTTGCCAGGATAAAGCGCAAATAAACCCTGGAGCAAGGTTTGAATTTGCGTTTTATTCTCAATATTCAACAACAGTGCGCGTATAAAAATTTGTTCAGCAGCAGGTGACGAAATGGCTACGGCGCTATCCATATAACGAAAAGCGCGGTTGGGAAGGCTCATTTGCAGCAGACTCTCTCCCGACATTTGCCAGGGGAAATCCTGATAGCCGTGCAGAAAAATCAGGCGACCCATTGTGCGCAGATCAATTTCTTCCAATCTGGCTGTTACGCCGGTTGGATTTTCCAACGAATAACTCACCAGTTTGCGAACCTTTTGGAAGCCGGACTGCTCATAGAGATTTATGGCAGGTATATTTTCCTCGATGACTTCGAGTTCCAGGCGGCGATCGCCGCGAGCTTTGGCGTCGGCGATGATCTGCCCCACGAGCCAGCGTCCTACCCCTTGCCCGCGCGCCTCGGGGAGGATTGCCATCCCCGCTAGGCGGCTGCTCCGCCCTCTCCGGGCAATCAGCGCAACTCCCGCGGGTTGACCAGCTTTGAGAACAACACGGCTAGCCGTCGCATCCACACTATCCACCCGCAACATCCCCAAAAAATGTTCGAAAGTTATCTGGATTGGTACAAAATAATCCGCAAAACCGCGATCCAGAATAGCCAGCGTTGGCTGAAGTCCAAACTCCAGCAATGAAGCTGTTTCAAATTTCATAGCATTCTCCTTTATTAGCATGAGACTATGACCGTAGGCCTATTAATTTTATATAGTGATATGCTATTATAAATCTATATCTATATAGTTCCGCATGAACTTTTAGCTGACCATGCGAAAGGAATACTGATGAACCAAAATCCTGTTTTCCACAAGCTATTGCCGCTCATTGTTATAGTATTGGTATTGATGTTTGTGTTCACATCGAGCGCAATACCAGCTCTTGCGTATGAAGGCGAGCCAGTTCCCTATGATTATTTCGAAGAGGATGACTGCCCGATTGGGTATTGTTTAACTTCCGGGAGTTTTTCCTGGCCCACGGCACAAGCCAGTTATTGCATCGCTTCGAGTTCTGGGGGCGATTATAGCGGACTGTATTTGTGGGGGGATAATGTTATTCAGAGTTTCGCTACCAACGGCGCGCAATACTGGCAGAGCAATACCGGATTCAATCTTTATCAGCACAGCAGTTGCCAAAGCGATACCAATATCATCGTCGGCTGGACCACCGGGCTGAGAGACAATCCACTGGGGTCTGCGTATGTCAGTCAATACGAATCCAGCCAGCAAGTGCTAATCGGCCTGAATTATGGCTCTGGCGGCGCCGTCATCGACGAGTATGGCGCAACCATCTTCCATTGGAATCCAGCC
This sequence comes from Chloroflexota bacterium, assembly GCA_018648225.1. Taxonomy (NCBI): domain Bacteria; kingdom Bacillati; phylum Chloroflexota; species Chloroflexota bacterium. The sequence continues at coordinate 12,528 of JABGRQ010000033.1, read as the reverse complement.
GCTGGCGATGGGATTGGTTACGATGGCTCACTGGTTCTGGCGCATGAGTTCGGCCATGCAATCGGCCTGGGCCATGATGTGGAGCAAGGGATGTTGATGTACCCTAATGCTGCCCCCGGCGCAACGTACTCGAATAATTATCCCCTGGGACAAGATAGCATCAACGAGCTATTGAGCAAATACTCCAGCCTTGCTGTGGGTGGTACGAACCAATATGAGAAAGCAGGCATCTCCGGCGTTTATCTGACCTCCCAAAACGGCCATCAAGCCTCGGCCTGGGTTCCCATCCCCGATGGTATGGAAAATCGCTTACAAGATCTGCGGGGAAGTTGCACAGTTGTTGGTTATTTACCCGATACGGATGATGATGTTGCTTTTAACTGTTGGTGGGATATGAATAACACATCGTCTGGCTCTGTCCCCTTTTATCTGGATACTTTCTATTCCGACCATAGTACAGTGATTGTCTACGCTTTCCTCTGGGATAATAATGTTTTCCCGGTTTTAGAGGGCTTTGCTTTCACAATGGATGCTGGCACAATTTACATCCATGATATGCATGGCAACCAATATCAGCAAGGTTTGCCATTTACTTATTTTGTGCAAACCCCGTTGGTGGGTAACGCCGTTCCGCTGATCAACATCTACCGCTATGAGAGCAATAAAGAAGACGATATGGGCTGGACGGTGCTCGATAATATGGACGCCAGCTTTACATTTGCAACCACTTATCCAGGAGACTGGGAAAATGCTTATGTGCAGGGATTTTTCAATATACTTGGCTGGACAGGCGCCGGAACATCGCGTACGAATGTCTTTGGCGTAGACGCCAGGATTGACTGGAACTATTACACACTTTACGCCAATAATTCAGCCAATCTCATGGATACCGGTATGGATATTTGGGAGAATAACGCCAGCGCTTTTTCAACTCTGGCGGTTTATGCACCCTGGGACAAAGACTATGGCGCCTACAGCCTGGCGAGAGCGGAATCTGGCAGTGGTGGGAGTACAAACCTGGAAGTGGAATACCGCTCTGAAGATGGCAACGACAATAGTAGCGCAATTTTCCAAAATGTGCTTTTCCAGGTTGGGCGGTAATTCACCCAATCATCGCGGAAACACAAGGCTTTTGTGGCTTATGTTTCCGCGATGATATACTTCTTTACTCAATAATCGGCAAATACAAATTGAACTCGAGTTCTTCAAGAACATCCGACGCGGCTGTTTGCTCTTCAAGCCATTGATGCTGGCCGCGTTTGTAATGGCTGGCCTCGCGCCAATGAGCCAACTGCTGCCACACTTTGCCGATCTTGTTGAGGTCTTTGAACGGAGTCACTGCATACAGGCCGCCCGTGAAATGCACGATGCGGAGATCACCCTCCGGCAGCACATCTTCTACCACCGGCATCCAGAGTTCATACCCATAATTCGGGCTGCCTTTTGACGGGTTCGGGTTATTGAAACCAAAGGTCTGGGGGAGTTCGCCTTCTTTTCTCAAGCTCTTTGCCAGTGCAAAAATTAGCATTTTATCCCAGGCAATCGGCTCCGGTTCCGTGCCGAAACCATAGGCCGAAATCATGCGCATCGGCGGCAACTCAATAATCTTGACTTCTAATTCGCTCATAATTGATCTCCTTTTCAGTAGAACCACGCTGATCCTTTCCGGTTGCGCCGACACAGCTATCGGCGGCAGAATGATCTTATCGCAGCCTACCTGACACCTTCTGTCAGGATTTCGCGGTAGAATTCAACTATGCGTGCAGATCGATTGCTTTCCCTGTTGATGATTTTGCAATCCCGCGGGCGTGTTACTGCTGAAGCGTTGGCTGATGAGCTTGAAGTTTCGATACGCACCATCTACCGCGATGTGACCGCCCTGAGCGTCTGGGGAGTGCCAGTTTACACGGAGCGCGGGCCAGGGGGCGGCATCGCCCTGATCGAGCGTTATCGCACCGACTTAACGGGTTTGAGCAAGGAGGAAGTTCGGGCTTTGTTCATGCTTAGCATCCCCGCGCCACTGGACGACCTCGGGGTTGGTCAGAAACTCAAGGGGGCTTTGCTCAAACTCGCGGCGGCGTTGCCTTC
>JABGRQ010000033.1:0-10340 GCA_018648225.1 Chloroflexota bacterium | reverse complement strand
TAGTTGTGCGAGTCGCCTGGATCCAGGCTGCGCAGCTACTGGATGAGCATTTCGAGAGATCCCCCGATTTCAATTTGAGCGCCTATTGGGAATATTGGAGCAGCGAATACGAACGTGAAAAGCCTCAGTATCCGGTCAGGGTGCGTATCTCGGCGGAGTTGCTTTCGGCGCTGCCAGGACAATTCGGCAAAGTGATTCAAGCTGAGATCGAAAATATCCAGCAACCAGATAGCGATGGCTGGATAACCCTGACGCTGCCCTTTGAATCCCTGGAAGATGCGCGTAATAATTTACTTAAACACGGCAGCGCGATCGAGGTGCTTGAACCCATCGCGCTGCGTTTTTCGTTGATCGATTTCGCTGAACAAATCCGTGCGCGTTACGCTGGCTAACCTTGTTCAGCTAATGCGGCTTGATAGGCCTTCCAGCCGGGGCACCAGCCCGTATGCCATTTCCACAAACGCGCCATAAACGACTTTGGCTTCGCTTCGGCTTTCAGCCGCATTGAGCAGGTTGCGCACGACATTTCTTCGGATTTCGTGGGTTTTTCGTCAGTCATCAGATGCTCCTTTTTCTGTAATTAGCCAATTATATTATAGCGATTCGCTCTCTCGCAAAAAGTTACATACATCACTTATACGTAGAATACAAAGATATGGTTTCATCGACTATAATATTCGGAGTAATCTTGTCACAAAAGCTAACTACTTATGTCAAAACAAAAAACACGCCATTTACCCCTCTCCACCGAAGATATCATTGCAGACTATCGTCTAGCCTACAAGAGTCGTCAGGCTAGCATCATTGGCCGCCGGGAAGTACTCACCGGCAAAGCAAAATTCGGAATATTTGGCGCGGGGAAGGAAGTTGCCCAACTGGCAATCGCCCGCGTTTTCCAAAAGGGAGACTGGCGCTCAGGCTATTATCGCGACCAAACCTGGCTTTTTGCGCTCGGGGCGCACACCTTCCCGGAGTTTTTCGCTCAACTCTACGCCCACGCCAATGTTGAAGCTGATCCGGCTTCGGCTGGCCGGGCCATGAACGCTCATTTTGCCAGCCGCTATCTGAATTCCGATGGTTCATGGAAAACCCAGACCGAAATGTACAATATCTCCGCCGATGTTTCCCCAACCGGTTCACAGATGCCGCGCCTGGTGGGGTTAGCATTTGCCTCACGCCTGTACCGCGATCTGGACGACCTCAAACCTTTTCGCGAATTCTCCGATAATGGAAATGAAATTGCCTGGGGCAGCATCGGCAACGCCTCCACGGCCGAGGGCATGTTCTGGGAGTCGGTTAACGCCATCGGTGTGTTGGGCGCGCCAGCCATCATCTCGATTTACGATGATGGCTATGGCATTTCGGTGCCCAATCAATTCCAGATGGTCAAAGAAAGTATTGGCGCCATTCTGAGCGGCTTTCAGCGCGACCCTGGCAACGCAACCCACCATGACCGCGGCTACGACCTGTACACTGTGCGCGCCTGGGATTATTCCGCTCTGCTGGGTGTGTACCAGGCCGCCGCTGAGACTGCTCGCCAGCACCACATCCCGGCGTTGGTACATGTGACCGAAGTGACTCAACCCCAGGGGCATTCCACCTCGGGCAGCCACGAGCGCTATAAATCTCCTGAGCGCTTGCGTTGGGAAGGCGAGTTTGATTGCATTGTCAAAATGCGCCAGTGGATTCTTGATAATGACATCGCCACGGAAACTGACCTTAAGGCCTTCGAAAAAGAAGACCGGCGCGAAGTAGAGAATCACCGCAAGGCTGCCTGGGTGGCATTCACCAGCCCGATGCAGGCTGAGCGCGACCAAGTGCTATCTCTGCTAGACGAGATCATCCTGGCCTATCCCAAATCTACGCGCCTGACCGAAATTCGTACCGGACTTGCGAAGTTGAGCACGCCCATTCGCCGCGATGCCTACACCGCCCTGCACGCCGCCCTGCTCGAAACGCGCCAACAAAACACTCCGGCGCGTCAACAATTACTGGCCTGGAAACACGCGCAGGACGCCATCAACGCCGATCGTTTCAGTTCGCATCTACATACCGAAACCGCTCTGTCCATAGAGCCAGTCAGCCCTCAATTCACCCAAAAATCACCAACGGTGCGTGCCTTCGATATTTTCAACGCTTGCTTCGACGCCGCCCTGACGCGCGAGCCGCGGCTGATTTTCTTTGGTGAAGATGTTGGTCAGCTTGGGGATGTCAACCAGGGTTTGCATGATATGCAGAAAAAATATGGCACCACACGCGTGATGGATACAGGCATCCGCGAAGTGACCATTTTAGGGCAGGCTATCGGTATGGCGATGCGCGGCCTGCGCCCGATTGCCGAAATTCAATATCTCGACTATTTGCTCTACGCCTTGCAACTTATGTCGGACGATCTGGCAACGCTGCTCTGGCGCACCAAAGGCGGCCAAAAAGCTCCGGTCATCATCCGCACGCGCGGCCACCGGCTGGAAGGCATCTGGCATTCCGGGTCACCTCTGGCGGGGATCATTAGTTTAGTACGCGGCATGTATGTGTTGGTGCCGCGCAATGCCGTGCAGGCCGCCGGATTTTATAATACGCTGCTGGCCGCCGACGAACCTGCTCTGATGATCGAAGTACTTAATGGCTATCGGCTGAAGGAGCGCCTGCCCGACAATATTGCCGAAATGATGCTTCCGCTGGGTGTGCCAGAAGTGCTCCGCCCCGGCGACGATATTACCCTGGTGACGTATGGCGCGCTGTGTCGCATTGCGCTGGAAGCTGCAGGCCAGCTTGCTCAAATTGGCATCGAAACCGAAATCATCGACGTGCAATCGCTGCTTCCGTTTGACCGCCCTGGTATTATTCTTGAATCACTCAAGAAAACCAGCCGCGTCATCTTTGTCGATGAAGATGTCCCAGGCGGCGCTACGGCCTATATGCTGCAAGAAGTCATCGAGAAACAAGGTGGCTACTACTGGCTCGATTCGCCGCCGCGCACCCTCAGCGCCAAGGCCCATCGCCCGGCCTACGGCTCCGACGGCGATTACTTCTCCAAGCCCAATGCGGAAGATATTTTTGATGCCGTGTATGCGATCTTCAATGAAGTTGAACCCGACGCGTACCCTGATCTTTATCGGTAAACGGAGGAATTATGCCTGTAAAAATAACTGTCCCACTGCTCGGTGAGGGAGTAGAAGAAGTCACCATCGTCAATTGGCTGAAAGCCGAAGGCGATTCGGTAGAAGAATTTGAAGGTTTGTTGGTGGTTGAGACGGACAAAGTGACCACAGAAATTCCCAGCCCGATCAACGGTACCGTGCTCAAGATTGTCGCCCCTGAAGTGGGACAGATTATGGGCGTAGATACCTTATTAGCCTGGATCGGCCAATCTGGCGAATCCATACCGGATGATGATTCTGCCCCCGAAGTGGAGTCTCAGACGCAACCCGCAGTGGCAGAATCCGCACCGGGGTTGGCTGCCATACCCGAGCCGCGTGCCGCAAGCCTGCCCACCGGACGGAATCAAGCTCTGGGTTTTATCTCCCCCGTTGTGGCGCGCATCGCTGCCGAGCATCAACTCGATTTATCCCAAATTAAAGGTAGCGGGCGGAACGGGCGTATCACAAAAAAAGATGTACTGGCATGGGTCGCAAGCGATAAGCCAGCGGAACCAAAACGTGTTACAGAAAGCCCGGAAAACTTCATCCCCCACACGCTGATGCGGCGGCGAATTGCCGAACATATGGTGGCGAGCAAGCATACTTCGCCGCATGTGACAACAGTGATGGAAGTTGATTTGAGCCGAGTTGTAAAACATAGAAAAATAAACTTAAATGGCTATGCGCAAGATAATGTTCGGCTCACATTTACAGCCTATTTTATTGCCGCGACTGTAACCGCGCTAAAAGCGTATCCGCTGGTAAATTCGTCGTGGAGCGAAGACGGACTGGTGCTACACCGCCAGATTAACATCGGTATGGCGACAGACCTGGGGGATGAAGGGCTAATTGTGCCGGTAATTCACAATGCTGCCGAGCTTTCGCTGCTGGGGCTGGCACGCGCCGTCACCGATCTGGCAACACGGGCGCGAGAGAAAAAACTGCAACCCGCTGAAGTTCAGGGGGGCACATTCACAATCACCAATCACGGCGTCAGCGGTTCCCTATTCGCCATGCCAGTCATCAACCAGCCACAATGTGCAATCTTGGGCGTGGGCAAGCTCCAGAAGCGCGTGGTGGTGCTAACGGATGAATTTGGCGATGATACGATTGCCATTCGCCCGATGGCCTACCTGACCCTGACCTTCGATCACCGCATCCTGGATGGAGCCAGCGCCGATCATTTTCTGGCGAAGGTGGTAGAATCGCTGGAAAATTATTGACGGAAACCATAACGGAGAATAATCAATGACCGAAAATTATGATGTTATCGTAATCGGCGCGGGGCCGGGAGGTTATGTAGCCGCCATCCGCGCTTCACAACTGGGGTTAAAAACTGCCATCGTTGAAAAAGAATGGCTGGGCGGCGTATGCCTGAATATAGGTTGTATCCCGTCAAAGTCGCTATTGAAAAACGCCGAGGTGGCGCAACTACTGCGTACCGGGGGGCGTACTTTTGGTTTCTCTTTTGACAATCTGGAACTGGATTTCCCCAAAGCTGTCAAGCGCAGCCGCCAGGTATCGGGGCGCCTGACCAAGGGCGTGGGCTTCCTGATGAAGAAGAATAATGTTGACGTCCACATGGGCACAGCCAAACTCACCGCAACGAACACCGTCAGCGTTACAAACGACGATGGCAACGCCCAGGACCTCAAAACCAAAAATGTCATCGTTGCAACCGGCGCAAGCCCCTTTATCATCCCCGGCGTGGAAGTCGATGGCGAGAAAGTGGTTACCTATCGTGAGGCTATTTTACAAGAAAAGCTGCCCGCCTCGGTGGTGATTGTCGGGTCTGGCGCGATTGGTGTGGAATTTGCCACGGTGTGGAATGCTTATGGCGTAGATGTGACCATCGTCGAGATGCTGCCGCGCATCGTTCCATCGGAGGATGAAGAGGTCAGCATAGAGTTGGCAAAAGCCTTCAAGAAAGAGAAGATCAACACATTGGTCAGCACAAAAGTCGAGAAAATTGAGACGACAGAAAAGGGCGTAAAAGTAACCGTCAGCAGCGAGGCGGGCGAGCAGGTCATTGAAGCCGAGCAGGCGCTAATGGCCATCGGTTTCAAACCCAACACCCAGGGCATCGGCCTGGAAGATGTTGGCGTGAAGATCAGCGAGCATGGCGCGATTGAGATTGACGAACGTATGGCGACCAACGTATCCGGCATCTGGGCGATTGGTGATGTAACTGCAAAGTTGATGCTGGCACATGTTGGCTCAGCTCAGGGCATGATCTGCGCCGAGCAGATCGCCGGTTTGGAAACGCACACCCTGGATTACGAAATGATGCCGCGGGCCACCTACTGCCATCCACAGGTAGCTTCCTTTGGGATCACTGAAGCGCAGGCGATTGAGCGCGGCCACGAGATAAAGGTCGGGCGTTTTCCCTTCCAGGCCAATGGCAAAGCCCTGGGGCTGAACGAATCCACGGGCTGGGTTAAGATCATCAGCGATGCCAAATACGGCGAAATTTTGGGCGCGCACATGATTGGCCCAGAAGTCACAGAATTGCTCCCCGAGTTGACTATCGCACAAATGATGGAACTCACCGCGGCAGAAATTGCCCGCAATGTACACGCCCATCCTACGCTGAGTGAAACACTCATGGAAGCAGCGCACGGCATCGAAGGGCACGCTATCCATATTTAGTGCTGTCGTTAATTTTTATAAAAAACGTAGATGCACAAATGAATTCACCAAATTGTGTATCTGCGTTTTTATTTTGCACTAGGCTTGAACGAACTATTTTCTCCCCAAGAGATATTGATCAAAGAAGGCAATCACCCTACGCTCGAATTCATAAGGGAATGCATCGTACATGCCAACATGGCCTACCCCTGGCTCTGTCCATAAAGCGCGCGGTTCGCCCGAGGCCATGTAGAGCCGGACAACAGAATCTGCCGGGATGGTAGCATCCGCTTCACCCTGAATGAACAACACCGGGCGCGGGCTGATCGTCCCTACCACATCCAGAGGACGAAGTTCATCCGCGGCCAGGCCAGTCTCCAATTGAGCGAAGAAGCGCACAAACGGGCGCAGCACCGGCACATACACAAGCCGTTCCAGCATCTCTTCGATGGCCGGGAAGGCACTATCGGCAATCAGGGCTTCAATTTGGGGAAATTCTGCCGCAGCCAGGATAAGCACAACCGCCCCCATCGATTGACCATACGCACCCACGTGCTCAACTTCGGTCTGTTTGAGAGCAAAGGCCAGCGCCGCAACCACATCCTGCACTTCATCAACACCCCATGTACATAGATCGCCTCCACTTTCACCGTGAGCGCGCGCATCCCATGAGAGAACACCGTAACCATTGCGGGCAAAAAGGGCATGGATTTCCGCCGAGCGGGAAACGCCATAACCATGCGCCACCAAGATTAGCGCGCCGTTCTCAGGCGACGTATACCAGGCGCTAAGCCATATTCCGTCGGAAGTGAATAATTCGATATTCTGATAGGCTACACCATGCTGCGCGGGGTTATCTTCTGGCGCCTGCTGGGAACGCGCCGGATGAGCATAGTTTTGCGCGCCATCAAAGCTAATTCGCAAAATTATGTAAAAAACACCGAGCGCCAACATGCCCACGCTAAACCCAAGCAAATTGCGCCAATATTTTGATTTCTTCATATTCATTCTGATTTACTAGCTGACGAATGCCTTAGTACTGCTACCGTATCACCCCGCGCACAACGACAACGCCATCCCCCCACTCGGCGGACGCGAATCGCACGGGCAATAGTTCTGCGCGCTGTAGTTGGGTCTGGATTTCACGTTCAATGGCTATGCGCAATGATTGAGGGAGCGGCAAACTTAAATCGATGATTTCCACCACGGGCAAGCCATCCACGAGGGCGATGCGCGCCTTGCCGCCAACATGGATGCGCAACCCGGAGAGTGTGATATCCCCTTCCCCGGAGATATAATCGGGCGTAATTTCGATCTTAGGATGCGCAAAAGGAATTTGGGGATATTGCCGCAAATACCAGGTGATGGTCTGTTCGGCTTCTAGCTCGGTGAGGGTGACTTGCCAGTTTTCGCCAGAATGCTCCCCGGAGTGGATATAGTCCAACAGGGCAACCACTTCCGGATCGCGTACGGCGTCTACAATATGCGGTTCCGGGGCCTGTAGCAGCAAATTCGTCCAGGTGAATAGATTCGCCGCAATTAATCCCCCTGCAATCCAAATATTTATTCGTCGCACCACAAAAACACGAAGAGATTTAGTCAATTTCATCGGTGGCCTATTCCCAGTCTTCGATCGATTCTTGCCATTCTTTGATGTCATCGAGGTTGCGCTCCACAAGGATCGCCGCGCCGACCAGCAATAAGCCGATGATCCCAAAGGAAACCCATTGATTTACGGCCTGCAGAGCATTGATCAGTTGCCCCAGCGTCGCCAACACCACGGCCAGAATTCCGGCGTAAAAGAAGCGCCGCAAACGGCGGGCGCTGCCCATTAGGAAAATTCCCAGGCCAGCTGCGCCTAATAATAAGGCAAATTGCCAGCCCAAAACCAGAGTCTGCCAAAACAACGAGCCAAGCATCAAAAACAGGGCGGCATAATCCAGGCCGCGTGCCAGACGTTTGCTGCCGGTAAACCATTCCAGCGCAGAAACCCCCAGCAGATACAGCCCAGTGGGAATAGCATACCATTGTACCTGCCGCAGCCCATCCCAGGCCTGGGTAAAGAAGGCAAATAGCAACCACCCTACCAACAGCATCCCTACGGCGACGTAACTCTGACGGATGCGGCGATACACCAGCGCATCACTAAGATAGAGCAGCCCCAGCAGTGAGAATACGCTCACCGTCATCTGCACGGTAGAGATAGCCACAATCTCACGGAAAGGCATACCGAAGATGGCACGCGCGGTCCAGGTTGCCAGGTCAAAGCCGAGGACAATTGTAAAGAACAACACCCCAAACGAAAGCGATAAACCAGAACGCTGCAAAGGGCGCGCCCAGCTTGCCAGCCAAACAGGAAGATTGCGGGCATTCTGATACAACTGCACGCCGTAGCCAACCAGCCCGTAACCCAATGCCAGATAAGAAAAATATACGGACAGGGCTTCAGCAGGGGCGCCAAGAAGCTCAACCCACTGGAATAATGCTAGTGCGCCCAGCCCGGCGCTGAGATACAAAAATGCCGGAGCCAGCCAAGCTGAAGCCAGCAGCAACATTAGCACGGCATGGATGACAGTCACCCATGCGCTGGCTGGTGTTTCCCACGAGGTGGAAGCCTGGGCAATGATGAAATCCAACATCACAACTAAATACAGGGGACGCGACCATCCGCGCAAGAATCGCGTCACTGCAAAAGGCGTGCCCTCCGCCAGACGGCGTTCGAGCCACAATCCCAGGCCAGCCATGACGACCGGCACGGGAGTAAACAACAGCCAGGCCCAATCGGGATAATTCCACCAGCCCAGCGCGTCCAGACCCGCTACCGCGGCCAGATGAACGGCCAGAATAGTAATGACCAACCAACTCCGTAACCGAAAGCGATAAATCCCCCAGGCGTAAAACCCCGCCAGCAATACCAGATTCAGCGCAGCCACATCTGAACGCTCATTGGTAAAAAAGGGACTAAACGAAGCCAGACCAAATCCCAGCGCATAGAGTGGCAAGCCCCACCAGCCCCACCAACGCTTCAGCAAAGCTCCCGGCCATTCCGGCAACTTCGACCAGGGAAAATCGTCCCAGACACCGTACCGGCGCTCCAGCAGCCAGCCCAGCACAATTGCCAGCAATGCCCCGGGAAGCAGGGCCAACCCAAAATAATCGTCGGTCAAACCTGAGCGTTGTATGGCGATCACGTATGGCACTATCACGAAGGCCGCGGCGGGCGTCAGCAAAATGGAACGCCTCAGCCAAAACGCGGCAACTGTATAAATCAGGGCTGCGCCACTATATCCCCATAGTGCGCCAATTTGATCCTGGCTGGAAGGCAACAAGCCCAACGCCGCCAGCGCCAGCGCCCCCAAAAGCGGAGCGATGCTGTAGCGGCGCAAGTCTACCCGGCGCAACAACCAGGCCTCCAACAGAAAAGCCGCGCCAAGCCCAATCAGCCACCAGCCCTGTCGATTTGCAGGAACTCCGGCCACATCCAATGCCAGCACCAACGCCAACGGAGCCAACCCCAGGGCTGGAACCAGCCAGGCCGGATGCCGAAAGAGCAGGGTCGAAATCAACATCAGCAAGGCATCATAAAGCAGCGCCATTGCCAGCAGGGCGGGCTGCTCGGCAATCAAAATCAGCAGGGTGCCCACAAATAGCGCAGAATAGGCCATCAGATACGCGGGCAAGGCATATGCCAGACGGAGTTCAGGGCGCGGCGCGGCTTTCCTGAGCCACCGGCCCGCTAACAAGCCCAGTGGAGTCAGCATCAACAGCAGCAAGCCGTAATGCTCCACCTGTGCGCCGGGCAGCCAACCCAATAGATACATACTCCAAATTGGGAACAGCCCAGCCGCCGGGTAAAGATATTTGCTCGCCCGTAAAGCTCCAAAAGAAGAAATTTCTCCAGCTAGCCGCTGGGTTTCACGATGCTGCACCCAGGCGGCCAGCACATACAGACCCAGCGCCAACCCAAAGGTATAACGGCTGGCTTCCGCATCGGTACTGGCCCACAAGAGCGCAAAACTCACCAATAGATGGGTGATGACTTTAATTGGCAAAGCAAAAGCTCGCCCTGCTGCGCGTTGCACCATCCGGCTGACGCCATAAAGCAGCCATGCCAGCGCCAGCCAACTGACCGCGAAACCGGCCACGCGCAGGCGGTATGGCGTAAACCAGCCCAGATGAGTCAAAATCGTCCACGGGGCGAAGACCAGCAGCGCCGCCAGCCACACAAAGCGCCTTTGGCGGAATAAATACGCCGCCCCAGCGTACAGCGCCGCAATCAGCAACAAAGCAACCACAGCCCAAATTTGCTGGATGCGTCCGCTCTCCAAAATCACCAAATTGCGCACCAGCGCCAAACCAATCGTCCCTGCCGAAATCGCCCAACCCCCGACCAACAACGGATGGCGATACAAACGCCAAGCCAATCGCACCAAAACACGCCAACGGCGCGCCAAACGCGCATCCGTGCGTACATGCTGCAGGCCGCGCTCAGCCAGCACCAACCCAATTGCCATCAACGCCGCCAATGCCGCCGAACGCCCGCTGCCCTGACTCAATACCGATACAATCAAC